>JANPAP010000033.1:0-17201 GCA_031429975.1 Chitinophagaceae bacterium | reverse complement strand
TGGTTTTAATTTACAATCACTTCGATATGCCAATGACCAAAATAAATTTTTGTAATGTGATTTTTTTTCAAAAATAAATTATACATTCATCCTAGTTTTCATAGGGTACGGATTAAAAACGAACTGGAGTTTCTACTCTGGTTCTATTTTTTTTAGGCTGTCACTGTTTAAAAATTACCTCTCTTTTATTTTTTCTGAATAATTTACCAGCACAGTTTTATTATCCATTTTACATTTTCTAATTGCAACGTATGAATCAAAAAAAGAAACCCGGTGTTGATATTGTGATGGATGTTTTAGTGGAAGTCCAAAAAGCTTTTCCGGAATCTGTATTTATCAACAGCTTACTTTTTCAATACCAGGAAAGAGGCGGCTTAAGTAAAAAACAACTGGAAGGCTTACACAGCAAGGCTTCTAAGGTTGAAACGATTGCTCCGGGTAAGTTAGCTACGCTTCAGGCCATCATTTTAAAAAAACCTACCCGGTATAAATCGCCGGAACCAACAGTTGTACCCACCGAAGTAAAAGATACCGAACTGGGTGAAAATATTACTGCCATTTTAGAAAAATATCCGCAACATAAAAGAGTAGTTTTTTATAAAATAAAATTTGAAAATAACGAACCCTTTTCTGCAATTGAAAAAGCCGAAGTTGAAAAATTTAAGAAACTGCTGTTGAAATAAAAGATGAAATTTACTGCCGGCTTATAAAAGATGAAACCTTTACTGAAGCCCTGAAATAAAAAATGCCTCAAAAAATGAGGCGATATTTTATTTTTTACCAGAACCACCCGGTAAAATTGATTCATTAAAATAAGAAAATAAATAAGGCCCGGATAGAAATCCAGCCCGTTTTAAATCCAATATCCTATGAAAAACCAAGCTATAAACGCAAGGGTTCGGATATTATTGTATAAACCCAAAAATATTATTTTAATTGAAAAGAAGAGGCTGTCTCATAGTCTTTAATTAATCAATAAAAAATTACACTTAATATTCTTACAGGTATTCTGCCTGACGGTATTGGCTGCTGCAATTCACTGCTAAATTAATTTTTGAAGGCGTTGTTTTTAAATCAAAAAAAATTTTCAGTAATTATTTGTTTAATTGCTAAAATGGGAATTCATTTTTTATACAGCAACCTATTGTGCGTATTACACTTTGCTGTTTTTTAAAAAACAGCTGCTGCTTTATACAATAAAAAATATTCGATGCCGCTACAATAATGTTCCCGATTTTTCGCTAATAGATTATATTTCAACAACCCGAAGGTTTCGAAATAAAAAATTTTAGTACCCCATGTATGATTTAATCCGGTTGCCAATTGCAACAATTTCATTATCGCTGTTAACCGCATTTATGCCCTTGGAAAGCATGAAAGAGAACAGTTGTGTTACAGATAATGCAATATTAGGTAAAGGAAAAAATTATAAAAATATCAGTGTTGCTTTTAAAAAAAATTATGACAAAATATTTTCAACCTGGCAGTTGGAAAAAGAAGGGATCTCAAAAGAAATGTTTGCATTTGTTATGAAGGGATACGATTATTTAAATATGCAGCATTTAATCAGCAATCCACAATTTATAAGTATTGTTGATTTTAGTAAACCATCAACTCAAAAAAGATTATATATTTTGGATGTTGAAACTGGCGAAATCCTGTACCACACTTATGTAGCGCATGGCCGTAATTCCGGAAAACTATTTGCCAATAATTTTTCAAATAAAAATTATTCATTAGAAAGCAGTTTAGGTTTTTATGTTACCAGTGACACCTACTTTGGTAAAAATGGTTTTTCATTAAGATTGGAGGGCTGCGAAAAAGGTTTAAATGATAAAGCATTAAACAGGGGAATTGTATTACATGGCGCCGATTATGTGAGTGAAAATTTTATCCAAAAAAATGGATTTTTAGGTCGAAGCCATGGTTGCCCGGCGGTACCTGCCAACCTGAGTAAAGAAATAATTGAAACAATTAAAAATGGGTCCTGCCTTTTTATTTATGCCCCATCAAAAAAATATTTAAAACAATCAACGATAATAAATAGTTGATGATAACTTCTAATTGTTAGGAACGACAGATGAAAGAAAAGCCCCGGGTCATAGCGGGGTTTTTTGCATTTTATCCAACAACAACGGCTCCTGCAAACTGGCAAATAATTCCCAAAAATAAACCCAGATAAATTTCTTTGGGGCTGTGATCGCTTACAATCATTCGGGATGTACAAACAAGGCCGGTTATTAAAAATGCAATAGAAAGTGGCAAGGTCATCAGCATACTGTTGTTTAATAGTATTATAATAAACAAACCAATTACGCCTCCCAATCCAATAGCATGCATACTTATTTTAAAATAAATATTAGCCATCAATGCAGCTGATGAAGATAAAAAAACGGCTAAGGTAAAGCCTGTTAATATTAGTGGAATGCTAGGCTGGTTGCGGAATACAAGGTAGGCCCAAAAGTAAAAAATGCCGCTGGCGATATAGGGTATAATCCGGTCTTTTTGTGATTTTAAAAATATCGAATCGATAAACCCCAATCCTTTTAATAGCAACACAGTTAGTGCTGGAAAAAAAATCATGGTATAGGCTACTCTTATTAACAGCCACGTTTTTTGTTGTACTGCATAACCGGCAAAATAATCTGGATGGATAAACGCTAAAAAATAGGTGATGTATAATGGAATAAATAATGGATGAAACAGGTATGAGAAAACATGCGCAATAAATTTCAATACTCCCGGAAATTTATTTTCTTCTAAATGATTAATTGCATTCATTACAACAGGTTTGTGTGAATGCAAAAATAGCAGTAAGTAATTTATTGGCGTACAATAAATACCTGCTGCTATTTTTTTATTTAAATTTTTAAAATTCTGTTACAATTCTTTTCTTAACCTGGCTACCGGAACATTGAGTTGTTCCCGGTATTTTGCTACGGTTCTTCGGGCAATATTATAGCCTTTTTCCTGCAGCAATTCGGTTAACCTTTCATCGCTTTCCGGATTTTTTTTATTTTCTGCTTCAATTAAATCACTTAAAATCTTTTTTACTTCACGGGTGCTTACTTCTTCGCCACTGTCGGTTTGCAAGCTTTCGCTAAAGAAAAATTTAAGCCGGTAAGTTCCAAACTCTGTTTGCACAAATTTACTGTTGGCAACACGGCTTACGGTGCTGATATCCAAATTGGTTATTTCGGCAATGTCTTTTAAAATCATGGGCCGCATTTCGGTATCATCGCCGGTTAAAAAAAAGTTGTATTGATAATTCATGATGGCATCCATGGTGCTTAGCAATGTGTGTTGTCGTTGCTTAATGGCATCAATAAACCATTTGGCCGAATCAATTTTTTGCTTGATAAAAAGAACCGCTTCTTTTTGGCGCTTGTCTTTTTTTGCACCCCGGTCGTAATCCTTCAGCATATCCCTGTAACCCTCACTGATACGGAGATCGGGAGCATTGCGGCTGTTAAGGGTAAGCTCTAATTTGCCTACATTGTTTAAAATAAAAAAATCAGGAATTACATAAGCTTCCCCTTTGCCAGAATCGCCAATATTGCCGCCGGGCTTAGGATTTAATTTAATGATCTGGTTGATAATTTCTCTTAGTTCATCATCATCAATATTTAATCCCCGTTGAATTTTTTCGTAATGCTTTTTTGTAAACTCATCAAAATATTTATCCAACACTTTAATGGCCATAATAACATTATCACCATCTTTCAGCCTTTTATTTAATTGTATTAACAGGCATTCCTGCAAATTTCTGGCACACACACCCGGTGGATCAAATTGCTGAATTTGTAAAATCAATTCTTCAATTTCTTTTTCGGTTGTCCGCAAGTTTTGTCTGAAAGCCAGATCATCAACAATAGCCGCAATTTCTCTTCTTAAATATCCATCGTCATCTAAATTTCCAATTATCTGAATAGCCAGTTTATGCTGGTGGTCGCTAAGGGTTAGCTGGCCAATTTGTTCCATCATTAATTCATTAAACCCCGTTTCAACTTTATGAGGAATTGTTCTATTGTCGTCTGCTTCGGGATAATTTTCATCCCTCATTTTATAGTCGGCAATTTCATCGTCGCCATCCTGCACATATTCACTGATATCAATATTTTCATATTCATCTTCACTGCCATCCAATTCAAATTCCTTTTCTTCTGGCTCGGTTTCTTCGGTGGTTGCATTTTCAAATTCATCCATCTCTTCTTCATCGCCGGTTTCCAATGCCGGGTTTTCTTCCAACTCTTCTTTTATACGTTCTTCCAGCATGGCAGTAGGCACCTGAAGCAATTTCATTAATTGAATTTGCTGTGGTGATAATTTTTGTAATTGCCGTTGGTATAATCCCTGACTTAAACTCATATAATTTGTTCAATACTAAATGGGCTATTTTATTATTTTAAAATGTAGCCCTTTTTTTAACTACTAACGAATTAGCAACCCTTCTAGTCTGTAAAGACGTAAATTTACTGAAATGAATTTTTTAACATGGCTAAAAAAAATAAAAATTTATTTTTTTGTTTGATGATTACCTGTACAAATTTATTTGCGCAAGAAGGATCTGTAAATAAATCTAATGCTATTCTTTTACTAAATGGAAATTCGGCAGCAGTTACCTTTCGGGCTCCAGTTGTATTGTTGAAAAATTTTCTGAAATCAGAAAAATCTATTTCTATTGTATCGCCGGATTATTATTCTCAACATCTTGGTTTTTTTTGTAAACAAGAAATCAAGTTTGATAAAATTTCAAAAATCCCTTTTCGTTTCAGGCTGGGAACTGTTGAAGATTGTAACCGGCTGGAAGGAAAAAATAAATATTAAACACTTTACTAAAGTGCATATAATCTTATATAATCGGCACTATCCCGCTCTTTAATAAATACCAAATTATCGGCTGTAAAAATTAAATCGGCACCCAATGGGGGTAGTGTATTTAATTGATTGGCATCCATAAATTTTTTAACTGCAGTGTTGGGTCTGATATCCATATTTACCAATTGCCTTACCAGGTTTTTAAAACTTATAGTTGATGCTGTAATACAATGAATACCTGCAGCATGGCCTGCCAGCAAAACTTTTATCAATTGTAAACCGGTATTTGTTTTTGATGGCCGCAACAAATCAAAAGTGTCGTCAATTAATACTACCATTAAATGCAGCGATTTATTTTTAAACTTTTGGTTGTATTCTTTTAAATTTTTTACCCCGGTATTTTTAAACAATTTTAAGCGCTGTTTCATTTCTTTTATCAGGCTACTGAAAAATATTTTTTTGGATGCGATACCGGTTTGTTCATCTTGGTTGCGGATATGGCAGTACCCTAAAATTGATTGAGGCAATTGGGGTAAAATATATTCGGCATTTTTTGGTGATAATAATAAAGTGGTTTTTATTTTGGTTGAATTGATTGAAAAAGCCTGAATGGTTGTTACAAAAAAATCCAGCAACTGTTGATCGTTTGTGTAGCTTACAAACAAATGCGGCAGCTTACAAATATCAATTGCATACAGTTCGTTATTGCTGTTTTTTCCTATTTTAATTGAAATCATTTTAATATTTACATTTCCGGAATAGTTGCAGGCTCTTTAAAATAATTCAATCGCAAGCTATCGCTCCATCCATTGGGATTGCTTTCAAAATTTTTACTGCTAAAAAATATCATACCCTTAATATTAGGTGTATTTCGCAAGGCTTCAATTTGCCGGGGCAATTGTTGTTCGTCTTTCCAGGCCGCATTGCTATTGGCTTTATATACGCCCAACCCAATGTAACAATGCTTACCGTAGGTATGTTTACTCCACCAGTTTAGCAACACTTCGTAAGGTGCTTTTCGATGTCCAAATTCCCAATATAATTGTGGCGCAACATAATCAATCCAGTTATTTTTTAGCCATAATAAAATATCGGCGTACAGATCATCGTAATTAGATTGCGATCCATTTGTTTTGCTGCCATTTACAGGATCCCTGTCTGCATTGCGCCAAACACCAAAAGGGCTGATACCAAATTGACAAGTTGCTTTTTCTTTTTTAATAACAGCATGCAACATCGATATAATCGAATCGGTATTACTTCTGCGCCAATCTTCTTTTTTCAATCCTTTACCATATAACCTGTAAGAAGCATCATCCGGAAATGCTTTTCCTTCGAGTGGATAAGGATAAAAATAATCATCAAAATGTATAGCATCCACATCGTACCTGCTAACCACATCTTTTACAACTGCAGTTACATATTGTTGCACTTCTTTATTTCCAGGATCAAAATATCTTTTCTCACCGTAGGTTAAAAACCATTCGGGATGAATCCTTGTAATATGGGTAGCGGCAATGGTTGATTTACCAATGCTGAATTCTGCCCGGTATGGATTCATCCATGCATGAAAAACCATTTTGCGTTTATGGGTTTCCGTTATCATAAACTCCAGTGGGTCGTAATAGGGCGACGGTGGTTGACCCTGAACGCCTGTAAGCCATTCGCTCCAGGGTTCGTAAGCTGAGGGATAAAATGCATCGGTACAGGGCCGTATCTGTACTACCAATGCGTTTATTCCATTGCGCTGGTGCATATCAAGCAACTTTATAAATTCATTTTTTTGCGAATCGCTGTTATAATTTTTTTTACTAGGCCAGTCAATATTATCAACAGTAGCTAACCATACACCTCTAAATTCTGGTTTGGATTGTGCGCTGGCATTTGTTGTAAATAAATAAATTACAATTAAGGTTACAAAAATGTAACCTGATTTTACTATCAGGTTTTTTATCTTCATTTAACAGGTGTGTTAATTTGAGTTACGAATTTTATCCAGGAGTGTGTTTAATGTTTTAGCCTCCGATTCGGAAAGCGTTTTCATTACATTTTCAAAATCAATTTCATGTATATCCAGTTGTTCCAGTAAATGTTTCCCTTTATCAGTAATAGTAACATCTACCAGTCTTTTGTCCTTTTTACAAATGGTTTTTTGGGCAATACCTTTTATCACCAACCGATCTACAATCCGGCTGGTATCGCTCATTTTATCCAGCATTCTTTCTCTTATCTGCAGGGTTGATAAAGGCACATCGCTACCTCTTAATATTCGAAGAATATTAAATTGCTGCATGGTTAAATTTTCTTTTTCAAAAACATGTTTCAGTTGCTCTGTGGTCCAGTTATAAGTGTATATTAAATTAATTATTGCCCGTTGGTATTCGCTCTTGAATTTTTTTTGACTAATATCATTTTCTATACTCATGGTCATTTATTAATTTGACGGTTTTCCAAATTCGTTAAAGTAAATTTTTACTAAAACAATCAGATAACTGATTAGCAAAGGTCCGAAAATTACACCCCAAAACCCAAACAGGCTTACACCTGCAATTACTCCAAGTATGGTAACTACGGGATGGATGTCCATAAATTTTTTCAATAAGGTAAGTCTTGCTACATAATCAATATTGGTGGTTAGCACTACCGAATAAATCAATAACCCCCAAGCCGAAGAATTATTACTGATAGCAAAATAATAGGCGGTTAATGGCACCCAAATAATGGCGGTACCTATAACCGGTAGCAGTGAGCAAATGCCAGTTAAAAAACCCCATAATACATATTCCTGCACACCAAATATTGCATAACCAATGGTTGCCACTATCCCTTGGATAATGGCTAAAACTGGTATCCCTATTGCATTTGCCCGAATCATATTTTTTGTTTCATTGCTTAGCAAGTGAATATTATTTTCTTTTAAAGGAATGGAATTGTATAATTTTCGTTCAATCTTTCTGCCACTTAATAACATATAATACAAAATAAAAAACATGATTAAAAAATTGGCAAATACTGTGGCAGAATTATTCAGAATTTTTGGAATAATATTTCGGGCACTTTCTTTAAACGACTCTATATTGTGATCTGATAAAATTTTAATGCCGGTAGCGTTTTCCAGTTTATTGCTTACCAATTTTGCATTCGCCAACAGGTCGTTTGGATTGCTGAAAAATTCTATCAGTTTTGAACTTAACAATTGAATTGAAAAATAAATTGGAATTGCAATCAGTATCATACTTGCTAAAATATATAAGGAGGCAATGCCTGTTTTATTCCACTTTTTAATAATGGTTAAATAAAAATAACTACCTCTTAGCAGAATGTATAATGTGATGGCTCCTAAAAAACCAGGCATAAAAATATACAGGTGCTCCATTAAAAGTATGGCCAATAAAACGATCAGTAACAATAAACATACTTGCCGGAGGCGGTTATTAAAAGCTGAAAACATAATTACGTAATGGGTGAATTTTCAAGATAAAAAATATTGGTAATGATAATGAAAAATTTTTTTTATTAATCAGGATAGGCTGTAACTTTTAACAAAAACTCAACAAGGTTGCAGCAAGTATTATAACCATAAAATCATTCGCTCCAAACCGAAACACCTTCGCTGCAATTGGAACAAATGTCAATATTCTTACGGCTTTTCATCAACTCACTTCTAAACTGTTTGTAGTTTTGGTTATGCCATATTTGTTTAAACGACTGGGTTTTTAAATTCCCCAACTGGTGGGTAGCATCTTTATCAAAACAACAAGGCACTACCAAACCATCCCATGTAATTACATTGGCGTGCTGCATTTTCCAGCAACGGTTGGCCAGTTTATTTTTTGCTGAATGGGTTCCATCAGTATTTTTTTTGTACCGGCTAAATTTATCAATGTTTGGAATTAATTGATTGGGGTCGTTTTCAAAATCATACACCTGTGCTGTTTTAAATCTTACTTCATCAACACCTACTTCTTTAGCCAGGCGCTTTATATCTTCAATCTGGTGTTCGTTTGGCTTTACTACTAAAAACTGAAAAAACACAAATGGCTTTTTGCTGTTGAGCTCTTTTTTCCATTTTACAATATTCTTTGCCCCTTCTATAACTTTGTTGATATTACCTCCTACCCGGTATTGCTCGTACACATCCTGTGTTGTTCCATCTATTGAAATGATAAGCCTGTCCAATCCACTTTCTACTGTTCGCTTTGCATTGGCATCGGTTAAATAATGTGCGTTGGTTGATGTGGAGGTGTATATTTTTTTTGATGCTGCATATTTTACCATATCTAAAAAATCCGGATTTAGGTAGGGTTCTCCTTGAAAATAAAAAATCAGGTACAATAATTCTTTATGAATTTCATCGATGGTTTTTATAAAAAAACTTTTTTCGAGCATGCCCGTTGGCCTTGTAAATTCCCTTAACCCACTCGGGCATTCGGGGCAACGTAAATTGCAACTGGTGGTAGGTTCAAAAGAAATAGAAACCGGATATCCCCATTGTACCGGCTTATTTAAAATACGGCTGGCATAAAAACTTGCCAACACTTTTACGCCATTCCAAAACCTTGCTGGACTTAGTTTGCTTGCTAAATTTAAAGTATCGTTCCAATTAATTTGGGGCATAAAACAAAGTTAGCTGATAACTAAGATATAATTCCGGTTGACGAAACATTGCTGTATTTATTCCGTATTTGATAAAAAACACTTGCCCTTTCGTTCATAAAAAAATAAACTTAAAAAAAACATTTTCATTTAAAAGGGTTTACTGCATTTTTACAATCCATTTTATAATTGTGGCGAAAAAAAAATCTAAACCAACCGGCATCATTTTACTTTATATTATTTTTATGATGGCAATAACTGCTGCCATTTTTTACTATTCAAACAAAGCCGCCTTTGTGCGTTATCCCGAATTTGGTATTTACTTACCGGCAAATTATACGGTTCATGGAATTGATGTTAGCCATCACCAACAAACCATAAATTGGGGCGAAGTAAAAGCCATGCAAATAAAAAACATTCATATTGGATTTAGTTTTATTAAGGCTACAGAGGGCATTAATGATTGTGATGCAAAGTTTAGCTCCAACTGGCAACAAGCAAATGAAATTGGTTTAACCAGGGGTGCTTATCATTTTTTTAACCCCAGTAAAAGTGGATTGTTGCAGGCAAAAAATTTTATTAAAAACGTTCAATTAAACCCAGGCGATCTTCCTCCGGTTTTGGACATTGAACAAATAAACCTGGTTTCGAAACAAGACCTGCAATTGAGGGTTGCTGAGTGGCTAACTATCATCGAAAAACAATATCAAACAAAACCCATAATTTATACCAGTGCTGTTTTTTATTCAACCTATTTGGCAGATAAATTTGATGACTATCCTTTATGGGTAGCTCATTATTTAGTGAAAAATAAGCCAAGAATTAACCGCTCTTGGACCTTTTGGCAACACAACGAAATGGGCCATGTAAACGGCATACAGCGTTTTGTAGATTTTAATGTATTTAATGGCGATAGCACTGCTTTTAGTAATTTACTTTTAAAATAAATAAACCGACATTTTATTCAACTGCTATAACCGAACTTTATGCTGTAAAATAAAAATTGAAATGGATCCGGATATAAAAGCTTTTTTATTACTGATTGTAAATTCCCTTTCGATGGGAATACTTTGGATGTTTGTGAATATGACTTTTGGAATTTATTATGGATTTGCATTTTTTGAAAATACACCAACCATCGGCAATTTCATTTACTGGATTTTTTTAATAATCAGTTTCATCTTTTTGATTCGGTATTATAAAAAAAAATGGAAAGGTTGGAAAGAAATTGGAGAGTAATTTTTTAACTGCTGTGATCGGCAATTATCAGCCACTTGTTTTTTATTTTCTTAATTACTAAGGTAAATACGCCATCAATATTTCCAATAGTTCTTGTTAAAAACCATTTTCCAACAACAAAATAATTTTCGGTTGAAAGTTTTTTAAACTCAATCAATTCAAATTTTAGTTTGCCCATGGATGCCGTATCGGGATAACCTTTTTTATAATTATCCAACGTATTTTTCCAGCCATATTTAATGCCGCTTTTGCCAATAAACATCATCGAATCGTTGTTCCAGTAGCCTTCCATAAATCCTCCAATATCACCCTTGTTCCAGGCGGCATTTTGTTTTGCAAGCAACGCTTTTATTTCAGATATGGCTTTTGATTGTGCAGATACCGCAACTGAATTTGTTAAAAATAAAATTGCTATTAATATATTTTTCATAATGAAAAGTTTTATCGATCCAAGTTAAAATAAATAAGAAAGTAATTAATGTTTATGATGTGGAGAGCTGCATTTACTTTGGTGGCACAAATGGTAATTGTAAAAATGTGCACCGATAATTAAGCAAACAGCTGGCACTAAAAACCAAATTTCAATATCTCTGAATGCCTGCTTTACCAATAAAAAAACAAAACCTGCCGCAAAAATAAAAATGGGTTTTAAATTCCGGTGGTGTTTAATATAGCCATGATACAAGGAATAGCTTCCCACAAAAAATGCCAATGCAATCATGGCCCATTCAAAAAAAATATTGTGAATGATATTAATTCCAAACAATGGCAAACTCGTTAGCAACACCGGCAATAAAGCACAGTGTATAGCACAAGCCAGCGAAGTGGCTATCCCGATTGCATCCCAGTTTAATTTTGTTGGCATAGAAGGTTGGCAAATATAGTATATTTGCAATGATGTTGCAAGTTTTAAAAGTTCACAGTTCTACAACATTATTCTTTCAAATGCATTACCAGTAGTTTTGCAAAAAATAAAACCATGAAAAATAAATTGATTTGGTACGTAGGTTTTTTTGTTTTGTTGTTTGCTGTATATTTTATTTATGTGTTTTCTCAAACAGATATTTCTCAATCAAACCTGCCGGTTATAAATAATAATGTGCAATCATTTTCCTTTACCGATCAAAACGGAAAAAAATTTACCGAACGGGATGTTGATGGAAAAGTTTATGTAACCGAATATTTTTTTACAACCTGTAAAGGCATCTGCCCAAAAATGAATGCCAACATGCGGAGGGTTTTTGATGAATTTAAAAACGACTCTACCTTTTGTATTGTTTCTCACACCTGTATGCCCGAAACAGATTCGGTACCAACATTAAAAAAGTATGAAGCAAAAATGCTTAGCGGTAAATTAATTAAAAACGAAGAGGGCACTTATAAAATAGAAACAAATTCAACTGCAGAAAAAATAATTCCAACAAATAAAAACTGGTATTTTGTTACTGGTGATAAAGCACAATTGTATGCCATGGCCCGACACAGTTATTTAATTGATAACAATAAACCCGATACATTGCAAAACATTGCCAACCAGTTTATACATACCCAATTTTTTGCGTTGGTTGATAAACAAACAAGGGTAAGGGCTATTTATGATGGATTGAAAGAAGATGAAATGCAAAAATTATTTAAGGATATAAAAGGTTTGCTTAAAGAAAAACATCAATCAAGAAGTTTAAACTAAAAAAGTTTACAAACACTAATAATGGTACTGGATATTTTAAAGAAAAATCAACTCAGCGTTACCGAAGGGCGCAAAAAAATTCTGGAGTTGTTTATCAACAGCAACGGGGCTTTGGCGCATGCTGATATTGAAAAAAGTACGGGTGAAATATTCGATCGGGTAACTGTTTACCGCACCCTACAAACCTTTGTAGAAAAAGGTATTATCCATTTAATACCCACTACCGATAATTCGATACTGTATGCTTTGTGTAGTGATAATTGCGAAGCCGGTCATCATCACGATAACCATGTACATTTTGTTTGTACGGTTTGCAATAAAACAATTTGTTTAGATGAGGTTACGGTTCCGCAGGTACAACTCCCCAAAGGTTTTAAACCCAATCATATGCAAATGTTAGTGAGTGGTATTTGTGGCGATTGCAAATAAATCACTACAGATTTTCCAATTCTGATTTTACAAAATCCATCAACACTTTTATTGTTGCCGGCGAAAAGTCAAATTTTAATCCGGCAGTTTCAAAAAGCTGGGGTAATGTTTTGGTGCCACCTTCGGCTAGTGCATTGCAATAATTATCCAAAGCTTGTTGTTGGTTATTTTTAAACTGCATCCACATACCAATTGCCCCTAATTGTGCAATGCCGTATTCGATATAATAAAAAGGCACTTCAAATAAATGCAATTGACGCTGCCATGCATTGCTTCGGAAATTTTCCAGTCCGCTGAAATCAACAATACCATCGCTGAACTCGTTTAATATTTCCATCCACTTTGCAGTACGCTCTTCATTACTGTGCTCAATATTTTCGTACAACCAATGTTGAAATTTATCAATTACAGCAATCCATGGAAATAAAGTTATCACTCTTTCCAATTGATGCTCCTTGGCTCTTTTTAAATCTGTAGCATCTTTAAAAAAAACATCCCAATGTTCCATGCTGAATAATTCCATCGCCATGCTTGCCACTTCAGCAATTTCCATCGGATATTCTTTAAACCCATTTAATGGTAATGGATGTGCCAGAAAAGAATGGATGGCATGTCCTCCCTCGTGTACCATGGTAGTTACATCATTCATTTGCCCGGCGGCATTCATAAAAATAAAGGGCGCTCCTGATTCTGCTAACGGGCAGTTGTATCCTCCGGGAGCCTTGCCCTTCCTGCTTTCCAGATCAAGCTGTTTCATTTCATTCATCTTATTTAAACAGGCACCAAAAAATGGATTCAGTTTTGAAAAACATTCAACCGACTTGCTTATTAATTCATCACTGGTTTTAAAAGGATGTAATGGCTCGGTGCCTGCTGGCTCTGCATCCAGATCCCAGGGACGTAATTCATCCAACCCTAATTTATCCTTTTTTTGTTGATGCAATATTTTTACCAACGGAAGTACATGCAGTTTAACGGCTTCATGAAATGCAAAACAATCTTCTTTTGTATAATCAAAACGACCCAGTTCTTTAAAGCGGTAATCCCGGTAATTGGTAAAACCGGCATTGATGGCTTCCTGGTTTCTTTTTGTAAGCAAATGATTAAATAAATTGTTTAAGGCATCGGTATCCTGCAATCTTCTTTCCTGAATTTTGTGGTAAACTTCTTCACGTATATTTCTATCATGACTTTCTAAAAACTTTGCAGCCTGTTGTAAAGTATATTCTTTATCAGCTACCGTTACCGTCATCTTTCCGGTAATGACTCCAAACTGTTGTTGCATTACGGCCAGTTCAGCCTGTATCGGAATATTTTCTTCTCGGAATAATTCAATACTTTTTTTCAAACTTCTGAAATAAGTAAAATATTTTTTTTCATCCAGTTGTGCTGCCAGTGGATGGTTAACCAGTTTTTTATTTAATGCATCGGAATAGGGTTGCAGTTTTGGTTGCAGCTCCATACAAAAGAAATTAAACGCTTCTTCCAATACTTTGTTTTCAGTATCGCAGGTCATCCGTATCTGGCGCCAGCAGGCATCTTCACTCACTACCGCTTCCAGTTCGCTGAGGTTTTGCAACCAAATTTCCAGTTCTTCTTTTGTGCTGATTTCTCTTTCAAGCAATTCCTTTAAGAAGGGTTCTAAATGTTGCCAGTCGGTAACAACAAAATTTGCTGGTACATATTTCCGGGGCTGTTTTTTTATAGCTGCTGTATACATAGTTAAATAAAAACCTCAAAATACTGTTTCAAAAAAAATTTGAGTACAATATGTTGAGGCGCTTTTATAATTTAAAAAAATCCGTCAAAATAATTTATGGTATGATTCAAATCAACCTTAAGCCATCTTTCTGGGAGAATTAATTTTTTTAGGAGGCGCCGTTTTTACAGCAGCTTTTTTTGTTTCAGCAGCTTTTGCTTTTGGTGCTGCAACTTCATGCGGTAGATTATCCTGATCGGGATGTTCTGATAATTTTATCTCCACATTATGATCATTCAATAAGCTAAACCATTTTACCATTTTTTTCATATCGCTGCCGTATACTCTTTCAAAATCCATATCAGGATAAACTTTTTCGAAGTATGCTTTAATGGCTTTAGCATCTGCCTTTGCATCTGGCAAAGTTTCTTTGCTTCCCTTCATGGCTGTTAGTATATCAACCAAATTTACATTGTCTTTTGTGGTATATATTTCAATGCTTTCCAGATGTGAAAAACTGTGTAACCGGGTGCTTACAAATTTGGTGCTCTTGTCTTCTAATGAACGTACCACGCCGCCATCTGCTTTTGATGATAATAATTCGTACAATCCGCCCATTCCGGTAATTGATACTAATTTGTTGTATTCCATATATATTAATTTAGAGCGTGCAAGATACTTGTAAATAAGGAAAATTGAGTTAACAATTTCGTAAGTAAAAAATGAATTTGTTGTAAGTATTTACTTTTACGATATAACTATTTTATGATTGTTTAATCTTAATACAAAAATTTCAATCACTACAATCTCAGGATAAAAATTTATTTTTAAAAAAATCTTATAATAAAATATGGCTGTACTAATTCGACAATGGACAATGGATGATTTACCAAACCTGGTAACCTATGCCAACAATATTAATGTGTGGAACAATCTCCGCAATTATTTTCCACATCCTTATACAGAAGAAGCCGGAAAAGAATGGTTGGAAAAAGTTATAGGCGCCGAACCTGTAATTAATTTTGCCATCGATCTGGATGGTGTTGCAATTGGAGGTATTGGATTGATATTAAATGCAGATGTTTATATAATGTCGGCAGAGCTGGGTTATTGGATTGGTGAACCATTTTGGGGACAGGGTATTACAACCGAAGCCATCCGGCAAATGCTGGAATACACTTTTTACTATTTTGATATTGTACGGATATATGCCGAAGTTTTTGAAACCAACAAAGCATCTATGAGGGTGTTGGAAAAAAATGGATTTTATCTGGAAGGCGTTCGCCGTAAGGCTGTTTTAAAAAACAGCGTTTTAATGGATGATTATATATGGGTAATATTAAGAGCCGGATAAAAATATTTTTTTTACAGACAACGTTCTTAAATAAGAAAGAATCTACAAAAAATTAAACCACACGATTAAATACAAGTCTGAAAAAATATGCACTTAAAAAAAAATATTGCAACCAGCGAATCTGGTTTCATTTTTAATCCCGGTACCGGTGATTCTTTTTCTGCCAACCCAATGGCTGCTGAAATTTTATTGATGCTGAAAGAAGGAAAAGCATCTACCGAAATAAAAAAAATTATTCTCGAAAAATACGAAGTAGAATCCGGCATGCTTGAAAGAGACTGGGATGATTTTACTGCTCAATTAAGAGAAGCCAATTTATTAGACGCCTGATTCAATCCAAATTAATTACTAAATTATCATTTGATGTCTGTAGATATTAAACCACTTGTGATTGCCGTTACTGCACTGAATGCCATCGACAGTCCTGGGCCAGGCGTTGCTGTTATCAGGGCTTTACGAGACGGCTTACCCAAGCCCATCCGTATTATCGGCCTGTCGTACGAAACCTTGGAACCCGGTATTTATATGCATGATGTGGTTGATAAAACCTACCAGATTCCTTATCCATCTGCCGGTGCCGAAGCACTGATGGCCCGTTTACAGTTTATCAATCAAAAAGAAAATATCAATTTACTCATTCCTAATTTTGATGCAGAGCTTTTTAATTTTATAAAACTCGGTCCATCGTTAAGAGCCATCGGCATCGAAACTTTTTTACCAACACAAGAGCAATTTAATGCCCGTGATAAAATCAATTTGTATCAGTTTGGATTGAAGTACGGCCTGTTGGTACCACAGGATAAAACTATTTACAGCGCCGATGAATTGTATGGTTGTGCCGAAGCAATGGGCTATCCATTGGTTGTAAAAGGAAAGTTTTATGATGCCATTATTGCTCATACTTTGGAACAGGCACAAAAAGCATTTTATAAACTCAGCGCCAAATGGGGCTTTCCCATAATTGTGCAACAATTTATTTCAGGCACCGAAATAAATATTGCGGTTTTAGGCGATGGTAAAGGCAATGCCATCAGCATTATTCCCATGCGGAAATTATACATTACTGATAAAGGTAAAGCATGGGCGGGCATTACTTTGGAAGACGAAAGCTTGTTGGAGCTTGCCCGCACTTTTGTAAAAGCCACCAACTGGAAAGGTGGATGCGAATTGGAAATTATGCGTACCACCGATGGCAAACCTTTTATCATGGAAGTAAACCCCAGGTTTCCGGCATGGATTTATTTAACCGCAGGCGCCGGACAAAATCAACCTGCAGCATTAGCAAAAATGGCGATGGGTGAAACCGTAGAACCTTATAAAGATTATGCAGTGGGAAAAATATTTATCCGCTATGCCTGGGATTTAATTACGGATGTCAG
>JANPAP010000032.1:0-2412 GCA_031429975.1 Chitinophagaceae bacterium | reverse complement strand
GGCTTTCTTCATGTTTTGGATCGATTTTTTCTCTGCTGCAAATGCGCCTTCATCTTCATTGCCAAAATCCGGAATACTCATCAGTTCTTTTGATACTGCCATAGCAGGGCCCATCAAATCCAACTTTCCCTTCATGGCTCTTTTTAAAATCATATCCACTGTAAGCAAACGGTTAATCTCGTTGGTGCCTTCATAAATACGGTTAATACGGCTGTCTCTGTAAGCACGGCTAATCATGTACTCATCGCTAAAACCATTACCCCCAAAAACCTGTACGCCTTCATCCACCACATAATCCAATACTTCGCTGCCATGCACTTTTAAAATGGCACATTCTACCGCAAATTCTTCAGCAGCACCTAATAATGCAGCTGCAAAACTTTCGCCATTTGCAGCCAGTTCGGTTTCTTTATCATCAATCCATTTAGCAGTTCTGTACAAGGCGCTTTCGCTTGCAAAAATTCGGATGGCACATTCTGCCAACTTATATTTTATAGCTCCAAAATTTGCGATGGCAGTTTTAAATTGTTCCCGTGTTTTTGCATATTCTACAGTACCGTTTAATGCCATTTTTGCACCACCAATTGCAGCAGCACAAAGTTTTAATCTGCCAATATTTAAAATATTAAATGCAATGATATGCCCCTTGCCAATCTCTCCTAATAAATTTTCAACCGGTACTTTACAATCCTGAAAATACAATTGAACCGTAGAAGATCCTTTGATACCCATCTTGTGTTCTTCGGGACCTTGGGTAAAACCTTCAAATCCACGTTCAACAATAAAAGTTGAAAATTTATCTCCGTCAATTTTTGCAAACACGGTATATACATCTGCAAAACCTCCGTTGGTAATCCAGCATTTTTGTCCGTTTAAAATATAATGTTTGCCATCTTCCGAAAGTACCGCAGTTGTTTTTGCACTGAGTGCATCACTGCCACTATTCGGCTCCGTTAGTCCGTACGATCCCTTCCATTCGCCGGTAGCCAATTTGGGAATATATTTTTTCTTTTGCTCCTCGGTACCAAAATATAAAATGGGCAATGTGCCAATTCCTGTATGTGCAGCAACAGCAACACTGAATGAATAACCGCCACCCAATGCTTCATTTACTAAAGTAGAAGTGATAAAATCTTTTCCCAGTCCACCCAACTCTTCTGGCACAGAAGCGCCCAATAGTCCCTGCTCGCCTGCTTTTACCATCAATGAAGGCATCAGGCCAGGCTCCAGTTTATCAATGCGGTCAACAATAGGCAGTATCTCCGAATTTAAAAACTGGATGCACATTTCTTTTACCATCAGTTGCTCTTCATTAAAATCTTCGGGAGCAAAGGATTCAAATGCATTGCTTTCTTTAATTAACCATTCACCGCCTTTAAGGGATGTTGTGGTAGTAGATTGTGTGCTCATAAAATTTTTTTGCCCCCATCCCCTAAAGGGGGGTGATGATTGTAATTATTTTTGTTGCCCCCCTTTAGGGGATGGGGGCGTTATTTCAAATTATCATACACATGTTGTAACACCGATTTTGCTATTTCAATATTTTCGGCAGGTACATCAATTAATGCTTCATTTAATGTTTGATTGGCCAACGCCATGGTTTGTTCCTGCAGTTGTTCAGCTTCTTTGGTCAAATAAATCATGTTGATCCTGCGGTCATTTTTGCTGGGTACCCGCTTTACCAATTTAAGCTTTTCTAAATTATCAACCAACCGGGTAATGCTGGGCTTGTCTCTAAAAGTGGCATCACACAATTGCTGCTGGTTCAACCCATCTTCCTTCCACAAATGATACAAAACACTCCACTGCTCAATGGTTACATCCACATTGGCCTGCTTAAAATTTTTTTGCAAACGCCGAGATATAGCGGTACTTGCCTTGCCAGTAATGAAACTGTATAACTCTCCTTTTTTAAATTGGTTGTTTGACATATAGTTGTTTAAGCAACTAGTTAAAGATAAGGATTATTTTCTTTCGTAAAAATTTATTTTTTGTTACGGGCTTTGCTGCAAAAATGTAGCTTCGTTGCGTCGCACTCTTGTACGGCATATCATTATGCAGCTTATTTTAGGGTTAACCATACTGTTCCTGTTTGCAGCCTATTTGCTGTTGATAGTTTACTATGGTTTTTGCTGGAGGAGCATACCTGATTCGAAATTCAAAATTCAAAATTCAAAATTCAAAATATCAATTATAATTCCGGCACGTAATGAGGAGCAAAATATACGGGCCTGTTTAGATAGTATCCTGCAACAAAATTATCCTGCCGATTTTTTTGAAGTAATTGTTGTGGACGATCATTCAACCGATAACACGGCGGCAATTGTGTTGGGCTATGCAACCGGAAATATAAAATTGATTGCATTAAAAGATTTTACAAACGGGCAGCAATTAAATTCTTATAAAAAGAGA
>JANPAP010000031.1:0-1625 GCA_031429975.1 Chitinophagaceae bacterium | reverse complement strand
AATACCAATAAGCCCTTGCTTTTGGGACATCTACTAAATAATTTTTGGGGTGGGAGCGTAAGCTAAATATTAAAAGCCAACGGTTACGAAGTTATAAAAAGCGCCATCGTAAACGACCGGGGCATACATATTTGCAAGAGTATGATTGCCTGGCAACTTTTTGCAAACGGCGCTACTCCTCAAAGCACCACAACAAAAGGCGATCATTTTGTTGGAGATTATTATGTAAAATTTAATGACGAATATAAACTGCAGGTTGAAAAATTAATTGCAGAAGGAATTGATAAAGCCATTGCAGAAAAAGAAGCCCCGATTATGAAAGCCACCCAGCAAATGCTGCTGGATTGGGAAGAGGGCAAACCAGCAGTGATGGAATTGTGGAGCACCATGAACAGCTGGGTTTATGAAGGATTCGCTACTACTTATAAAAGAATCGGCAGCAACTTTGACATTACTTATTATGAAAGCAACACTTACTTATTGGGGAAAAATATTGTGCAACAGGGTTTGGATAAAAAAGTATTTTTTAAAAAAGAGGATGGTAGTATTTGGATTGATTTAACTGCAGATGGGTTGGATGAAAAACTGGTACAACGCAAAGATGGTACATCGGTTTACATAACCCAGGATATTGGTTTGGCACAATTAAAATATGAGCAATACAAAATAGACCAGAGTATTTATGTGATAGGCAATGAGCAAAACTACCACATGAAAGTGTTGCAGTTAATTTGCCAAAAACTGGGCATGCCCAATGCCGATCATATTTTTCACCTGAGTTATGGCATGGTGGAACTAACTACCGGCAAAATGAAAAGCCGGGAAGGAACAGTTGTGGATGCAGATGATATGGTAGATGAAATGATTGCCACATCAAAACAACATACCGAAGAACTGGGAAAGGTGAAAGACTTTACCGAAGCAGAACTTAAAACGCTGTATGATACGCTGGGACTGGGTGCCATGAAATTTTACCTGCTTAGGGTTGACCCAAAAAAGACCATGGTATTTAATCCCGAAGAGAGCATCGACTTTCATGGTTTTACCGGACCCTTTGTACAATACAGCCATGCAAGGATTAAAAGTATTTTAAGAAAAAATGAAGGTTGGGTTGTAAAAAACGTGGAAACTATCGAAACATTATTGGTATTAGAAAAAACACTTTTAATTCAACTGGAACAATTTCCTGCTGCCATTGAACAGGCTTGTAACGAGCTCAACCCTTCGGTAATTGCCAACTATGTTTTTAATCTGGCTAAAACATTCAACTCGTTTTATGCCGAGCATTCCATTTCGAATGCAGAGACAGATAGCAAAAAACAATTGCGGCTACAGCTGGCTGTTATGACAGCAAATGTGTTGAAAAGTGGTATGAAATTATTGGGGATTCATGTGCCGGAAAGGATGTAGGAACAAAATAGGTTTTGAATTCCAGCAGCCATGCTGTTTGCCCTGAAACTATCAAAATACAATTCATAAAATTATCGGCAAGGCAACAGACATCGGCCTTTATTAAAGAAGCCATCTTTTAAAAAGATGGCTTCTTTATTTGCTTCCCAACAAACCATTTTGCAATATATATTTTGAAGAGAAAAAAAATAATATATTGTGTTGAATGGATTTTC
>JANPAP010000030.1:0-2262 GCA_031429975.1 Chitinophagaceae bacterium | reverse complement strand
TGTTTTTGAAAAAGCAGATTAATATTTAAAACAAAAATTGATGAAGAAAATATTTACGGTTTTATTTTGTATAGTAATTATGAAACAGTCACCCGCTCAAATAAACTATTTAAATTATCCGGTTTATGATGGGACTGATTTGGGATTGACATATACTGCAACTCATTCCGTTTTTAAAATATGGAGCCCTGTTGCCGATGCTGTTGAATTGTTATTGTATTTAGATCCAGTAGGTGGTGAGGCATTTAAAACTATCAATCTTACAAAATCTGTTAAGGGAACCTGGGTTACAAATTTGCCCGGCGATTGGGAAGGATCTTTTTATGTATTTAGAGTTTACACAAATAATAGCTGGAGTAATGAAGTACCCGATCCTTATGCAAAGGCAGTAGGTGTTAATGGCAAACGGGCCATGATACTGGATTTAAACCAAACCAACCCTGCTGGATGGAATACAGATAAAAGCCCGTCATTTTCAAAAAATAATTTATCAACCGATGCGGTTATTTATGAATTGCATATCCGTGATGCCAGCATCAGTGAAAATTCCGGTATTAAAAACAAAGGAAAATATTTAGGACTGACAGAAGAAAATACAAAATCACCCGAAGGGGAATTTACAGGTCTTGCCCATTTTAAAGAGTTGGGAGTAACCCATATTCACTTGCTTCCTTTTTTTGATTTTAATAGTGTTGATGAAAGCATGCCCGAAAAGCCGCAGTACAACTGGGGTTACGATCCTTTGAATTATAATGTACCCGAAGGAAGTTACAGTACCGATGCCTATGAACCTGCAGTAAGAATTAATGAATTGAAAAAAATGATTTTGGCTTTTCATGAAAATGGTTTAAGGGTGGTAATGGATGTAGTGTTTAATCATACCGCACTAACTAAAGAATCTAATTTTAACCAATTGGTGCCGGGGTATTATTACCGGCATAAAACTGATGGAAGTTTTTCGAATGCCTCGGCTTGTGGAAACGAAACTGCCAGCGATTTACCAATGATGCAAAAGTTTATTATTGAAAGTGTAAGTTATTGGGCAAAGGAATATCATGTTGATGGTTTTCGTTTTGACTTAATGGGCATTCATGATATTGCAACAATGAATTTGATTTCGGATACGCTGCATAAAATAAATCCTACAATTCTTTTGTATGGTGAAGGATGGACTGCCGGCGACTCTCCACTGCCCGACTCATTAAGAGCAATTAAAAAAAATGTATCCAAATTAAAAAAGATTGCTGTTTTCGGTGATGAACTTCGTGATGGTATAAAAGGGTCGGTATTTGATATAAATGATAAAGGATTTGCCAGTGGAAAAAAAGAAATGGAAGCATCTGTTAAATTTGGAATCGTTGCAGCAAGTAATCATCCGCAGGTAAATTTTTCAAAAGTAAATTATGCTAAAAAAGCATATTCAAATTCTCCGGGAAGTATTATTTCCTATTGTGAATGTCACGATAATAATACACTCTGGGATAAATTATCACTCAGTTGTAAAACTGCTGCAAAAGAAGAATTGATCAGGATGCATCAATTATCCTTAACCATTGTTTTAACATCGCAGGGTATTCCATTTCTTCATGCCGGTACCGAGTTTTTAAGAAATAAAAAAGGCGTTGAAAACTCCTTCGATTCACCCGACAGTATCAATGCAATTAACTGGAGTTTAAAAAAGGAAAACAAAGAAATTTTTAATTATGTGCAACAATTAATAAAAATGCGGAAAGCCCATCCTGCATTCAGGATGACGACGAACAAGCAGATAAAAAATAATATTTTATTTGATGAAAAAAATCCGGAAGGCACCATTGCCTACAGCATTAACGGCAAGGCCATGCAGGATAGCTGGACAAAAATATTTGTAAGTTTTAATGGCACTGCTAAACCACAAAAAATTAATTTACCCTCAGGAAAATGGCAGGTTGGTTTGCAGTTTGCCAACAAGGATATTGCAGTTTCGGGTGAAATTATTTTAAGCCCGTTTAGTGCTGTAATATTTTATAAATAGTTACAATGAATTTAAGGGAAGCAATAGTAAAGGAACATTCCAAAATTCAATGCAATCGAATTGTGAGTTGGGTGGGGGATGATCAAAAAAAATTTGACAGCCTTTTCCAACTTCTTATTAGTGATGATTCCCTGCTGTCACAAAGAGCCTCCTGGCCAGTCAGTAATTGTTTATTAAACTACCCCCAACTGAATGAAAATAATTTTGAAAAACTTATTGCCAATTTAAATAAAACCGGTTAACATGAT
>JANPAP010000029.1:0-1734 GCA_031429975.1 Chitinophagaceae bacterium | reverse complement strand
ACCAAGAAAAAAGCCTGGGATGTATTATATAATAATGTAAACGGTATTACCAGAATAGATCCTGAAGTAAATATGGAGAGTGATCGAAATGCTGTTTATTCGTCTGGATTACCACCCAGCACGATACAAGGGGATTATTTTGCAGTCAAGTGGAAAGGTTTTTTTCAGGCACCTATAACCGGAAAATATGATTTGTCCTTTTCATCAGATGACGGTATGAGGGTTTGGATTGATTTTCAAAATAATGGCAATTGGATTCAAGTAACACAGGATGATTTTTGGAACACCCATGGTGTATATAGTAATAATTACACTACCCCTATTTTGACTGCTGGCAATGTTTATCCTATTGAAATTTATTATTTCGATGAGAAGGAAAATTCAATTGCAAAAATGGCTTGGAAAACGCCGGGTGCAAATGATTATGAAATTATCCCTTCGCAATTTCTTTATACCAACAAAAACGATGCAAATGGCACCCTTATTTCTGGCACCTACAATTGCGTTAAACCAGATATTGTAAATGTAAAAGACAATGCATTTCTGGATAAGTTTTCACCATTACAAAATAAAAAAATGCTGTTTAGCGCCTGGGTTAAAGAAACAAACAATGATTGCAAATGCAAATCTTATCAAAAAAATGTTGCTGAAATATATTTTGATAACAGCACATCGTCGACTTTTAATTTTACCCCCTCCGGAAATATTATTGATGGCTGGCAACGCTATGAAGGGGTTTTTGATATCCCTTTAAATGCTACGGCTTTTGAGTTGAAACTGAAGAATACCAATGTTACACAAGGCAGTGAAGTATTCTGGGACGACCTGCGGATTCATCCTTATAATTCAAACATGAAGAGTTTTGTATATAGCAAAACCAACCTCCGGCTAATGGCGGAACTGGATGAAAATAACTACGCCAGTTTTTATGAATATGATGATGAAGGAACCTTGGTAAGAGTAAAAAAAGAAACAACCGATGGCATTAAAACCATTACCGAAACCCGTAGTGCCTTACAAAAATCAATTACTAACCAATGATAACGCTTAATAAAATGAAACCAATAAAACTCATCCTGTTGTTCAGCATCATTTGCAAATGTTCAACTGCACAGGTTACCATCAATACCATTAAAACCGAACTGCAGCAAATAAATGCAGCTTATGATAGCGCATTTTATTTGTCCTTCAATATTAAAATGGATTATAGCAGCGATACCACCGGCAAGGGCGATTTTGACCACAGCGAAATAAATGGCAAATATACCCTTCACCAAAAAAATGCTTTATACCTGTTAGATAAAATTGAATACATGCAAAATGAGGACTTTGCGATAGCAGTATATAAGGATGACAATTTTATATTGGTTGGAAAACCCAAAAATGTAGCTGGGGGCAGTTTTTTACCCTACCGGGCAATGCTTGATTCTTTTATAAAACAGGTAGACAGTTTGTATGCATTTGATATCACCGATTCTGTTATCAATAACGAGGATAGCAGTTCCATTAAGTTGATGGTATTTACTGCTAAAAACGTAGCTACCGCTATGTACGAAAAAATACTGCTGGAATACGAACCCGGCAGTCATTTATTAAAAAAAATGGTTTATACCCTGAAGGAAAATATGGGAGAATTTGGAGTGGAAGCCCAGGGGTTAGAAGGAGCAAGGAAAGCCAGATTCAGCATTAATTTTAGTGGTTACACAGTAGGAAAGATTGGTGCCGGCGTATTTG
>JANPAP010000028.1:0-3552 GCA_031429975.1 Chitinophagaceae bacterium | reverse complement strand
TTTATTATTTGCTTATGGCGATACCGGTGCAAACATCTGGATGTTGTTTGCCGGCATTACTTTGCATGGAGTTTGTTATGATTTCTTTTTTGTAACAGGCCAAATTTATACCGATCAAAAAGCAGGCGAACAGGTACGTTCATCAGCACAGGGATTGATAACGTTAGCAACTTATGGCCTGGGCATGTACATTGGTTTTTATTTAGCCGGCCAGTATGTAGATAAATATAAAATAAGTGATGTGCAGCATAACTGGCATGAAATCTGGATTTTCCCTTGCCTGTTTGCGGCAGGCGTTTCTATCTTGTTTTTTATATTTTTTAAAAATGAAAAAAACAAATTGGTTCAAACCAACTAATGAACAGAAGGCATATCATAAAAACAATTGCTGCTACAACTGCTACAGCAATATGGAGTAAAAACCTTGCTGCCAAAGAGTTTGCGGCCTTTACTGCAAACGCTGAATTAAAAGGCAATATCAATCACAGTGTATGTAGATGGACTTTTAGTGATTTAACTGTTGAGGAACTTTGTATTGCTGTAAAAAAAATTGGCTTTGCTGCCATCGATTTGGTTGGTCCCAAAGACTGGCCAATTTTAAAACAACATGGCATATTTTCTTCAATGTGTAATGGTGCCGAAATTAACTTAACCGATGGTTTTGCAGATAAGAATTATCATCAAAAATTAATAAAAAATTATTCCGAAATGATTCCACAGGTAGCTGCTGCCGGTTATAAAAATTTGATTTGCTTTAGTGGAAACCGAAGAGGGCTGGATGATGAAACCGGTTTAAAAAATGCTACTGAAGGATTAAATGCCATTATGAAAATTGCTGAAAAACATGCTGTAATTATTCAGATGGAATTATTCAACAGCAAGATTAATCATCCGGATTATATGTGTGATAAATCGGCATGGGGTATCGAATTGTGTAAAAGGGTAAATTCTTCCAATTTTAAATTGTTGTATGATATTTATCACATGCAAATAAGCGAAGGCGATTTGATAAGAACCATCACCGATCATCATACTTATTTTGGACATTATCACACAGCTGGTGTACCGGGTAGAAATGAAATTGATGAAACCCAGGAATTGTTTTATCCGGCAATTATGCAGGCCATTATCAAAACCGGATATAAAGGATTTGTTGCTCAGGAATTTATTCCGCTTAAAGAAAATAAATTGAATTCGCTGAAGGAAGCAGTAAATTTATGTGACGTTTAAATCAAATAAAATTCATTTAAAAGTAAAATATAAAATATGCCAACAAATAGTTTTGATGCAATCGTAATCGGCTCCGGAATCAGTGGTGGATGGGCTGCAAAAGAATTAACCGAAAAAGGATTAAAAGTTTTAATGCTGGAAAGAGGTGAAAATATTGAACACATAAAAGATTATTTAAACACCAATAAAGATCCCTGGGAATTTCCGCATGCAGGTGGCAGAACACAAAAAATGATTGAGGATAATCCGGTATTAAAAAGAGATTATCCTTTAAACGAAATGAATTACAATTGGTGGGCAAATGATAAAGACAATCCATATACCGAGGTAAAACGCTTCGATTGGTTCAGAGGATATCATGTAGGCGGCCGCTCTTTAATGTGGGGCCGACAAAGCTATCGCTGGAGCGATTTTGATTTTGAAGCAAACGCAAAAGACGGTTATGGAGTAGATTGGCCCATCCGTTATAAAGACATTGCAAGTTGGTACGATTATGCTGAAAAATTTGCCGGCATCAGTGGGTCAAAAGAAAATTTACCACAATTACCCGATGGCGTTTTTATGCCTCCCATGGAATTGAATTGTGTTGAAAAAGATGTGGCTGCCAGAATAAAAGAACATTATAAAAATGCCCGTACCATGATTATTGGCCGGACAGCCAATATTACCCAACCACATGAAAACCGTACCAATTGCCAGTACCGCAACAAGTGTTGGCTGGGATGCCCGTTTGGCGGCTATTTCAGCACACAATCTGCTACAATGCCTGCCGCTTTAAAAACAGGTAATCTTACATTAAGGCCTTTGTCAATCGTTACAAAAATCATTTATGATAAAGACACAAAAAAAGCAAAAGGCGTTGAAGTGTTAGATGCAGAAACCAATATGACCTATGAGTATTTCAGCAAAATTGTTTTTGTAAATGCCAGTGCATTAAACTCAACCTGGGTATTGATGAATTCTGCAACGGATATCTGGCCCGGTGGTTTAGGTAGTACCAGCAACGCACTGGGCAATAATTTAATGGACCATCACCTGGGGGTGGGTGCATCTGGAAAAGTGGAAGGGTACGAAGATAAATATATTTATGGCCGCAGGCCTAACGGAATTTACATTCCCAGGTATCAAAACCTGTTTGGAGACAAAAGGGATTACCTGCGTGGATTTGGTTACCAAGGCAGTGCCGGAAGAGAAGGCTGGCAAAGGAATATTGCGGAATTAAGTATTGGTGCCGATTTTAAAAATGCCATTACCGAACCCGGAGGCTGGACCATGGGCATGGGGGGCTTTGGAGAAATATTACCTTACTCAGAAAATAAAATAACAATCGATAAAACTAAAAAAGATAAATGGGGATTAAATGTATTGTCGATTGATTGCGAATTAAAAGACAATGAAAAAAAGATGCGTAAAGATATGCAGCAAGATGCTATTGAAATGCTGACTGCCGCTGGTGTGAAAGATGTTCATGGATGGGAGGCTGATGGTACCCCAGGAAGAGGTATTCACGAAATGGGTACTGCAAGGATGGGTAAGGATCCTAAAACTTCTGTACTGAATGGTAATAACCAAGTTTGGGATGCAAAAAATGTTTTTGTAACAGATGGTGCTTGTATGACATCAGCCGCTTGTGTTAATCCATCACTTACATACATGGCATTAACCGCAAGGGCAGCAAATTTTGCTGTAGAAGAATTGAAAAAAGGAAATTTATAAAATATAAAAAACTAATTTTTTATGAATAGAAGAGAATTGATAAAAATGGTTTCGCTGGCAACGGGTGCTGTTGTGATTGGTAGTGATTTTTTCTTAACAGGATGTAAGAACAATGCTAGCTTAGGGGCTGCCGTATTTTCAAAAGAGGATATCTCCTTTTTAAATGAAGTGGCCGATACCATCATCCCTACCACCAATACCCCGGGTGCAAAATCTGCCGATGTAGGTACATTTATGACAGTGATGGTAAATGACTGTTATACAGAAACAGATCAGAAAATTTTTCATGCCGGCATCCTTAAATTAAATGAAGCCAGCAATGCAAAATTTAAAAAAGATTTTATTGAAGCAACTCCGGAACAACGGTTGGAATTATTAAAAAATCTGGATCAGGAAGCAAAAGATTTTAATAAAAAAGTGGATGCAATTTTTGATGCAAACTCTCCCGATCAAAAAACACAACTGGCTTTGAATAAAAACTTAACCGGTAAAGATCCTAAAGCTGATAAGCAAAAAGAAAATCCGAACTACTATTTTATAATGATGAAACAATTAACCTTACTGGGATATTTCAGTTCAAAAATTGGCGCTACTGAAGCATTAAGA
>JANPAP010000027.1:0-3440 GCA_031429975.1 Chitinophagaceae bacterium | reverse complement strand
TCGAATTTTAAAATTTCACGAGTTATTAGTGAGTTGCCAAAAGCTGTCCATGCCTGAATGGCAAACTGCGGCCCACCTCCATTTGCCAATTGATTAGGATCGTAATTAGTAAAGTTAATTTCGTAATCATTATTGGCGGGTTGTAAATTTAAATTGGTTTGGCAGTTCCCATTGCCCCAAAAAGGAATGCCATTACAAATGGTTAAAACTTGCCCATTTAAACCCAAAGGAATGATGACCCAACGGCTGCCATCCCAATATTGCATATCTCCATAATTGTTGGCCCTGTTTACAACAGCAACCCATTTACTGCCATCCCAATAATGATAGCCCGGCTTAACATTTACTGGCGATGATCCAGCACTGGTGGTATTATAAACCAGCAAACCCGTTGCTGGATTGGTTATTGGCAAAGGATTGTTACTGGCAATTAATGCAACACTGGGAGGTAAAAAACCTTTATGATCACTTTTTAATTCAAGTATAGCCGAGCTGTCGGGGGTATCGGTACCTATGCCTACAGATTGTGCAATTAGGTTGGTTGACGCTAATAGGCTAGTAAAAAATAAAATAGCCAGTAATTTTTTCATTCAATAAATATTTGATTGATTTAGATTTTAAATATACCACAAATTGCAAATGGGCACATTATTTTTTGTTGTGTTCTAATGTAGTAACTGGTTTATAGCCCTTGGTATAAATGTAAATAAGTAATGATAATTATCAATATTTTTGCAGCACTAAAAAAATAAGCTAAATCTACAGTATGTATTTAAAATACTTTTTTATACAAAATATAAAGGCGCTTTTTTCCTTTTTAAAGTTGCATGTAATTTTTGAACCCTTTAGTGGTTTCTTTTTAAACCTGGCTTATTTATCCAAGCAATCTAAATGGATTAATCAAAATAAAAAAATTCCTTACAACGATTTTTTTACCACAAATCGCAATAGGGATAAGCGTTTTGGCCTTTATACATTTTTAAATAAGGAGTTGATAAAAGATCAGCCTATTAATTATCTGGAGTTTGGTGTTGCCAACGGTGGTTCTTTTTATTGGTGGCTCGAAAATCATTTAAATACTCAATCTGCTTTTCATGGCTTTGATACATTCAGCGGTTTACCCGAGGACTGGGGGCATTTTAAAAAAGGCGAGATGAATAACGGGAATGAAGTTTTAAAAACAGATGACAATAGGGCTCAGTTTTATCAAGGACTTTTTCAACAAACCTTACCCGGATTTTTAAAATCATTTAAAAATGACAAGCTCACTGTAATTCATATGGATGCTGATTTATATTCCTCTACCCTTTTTACATTGTGCTCTTTTGCGCCTTATTTAAAAAAAGGTGATATTATTTTCTTTGATGAATTTTGTGTGCCTACGCATGAATTTTTAGCGGTTAAAAATTTTACTGAATCTTTTTACATCGATTTAAAACCGGTGGCTGCATCTAACAATTATTTGTTCACTGCTTTTGAAGTAAATTAATTGAATGTCAAATCAAGTAAAAAATATCATCAGTCAATCGATTTCAATAAAGCAACAATTGTTGCAGGATGATCAAATTGTATCAACCGTTTCTACAACTGTTGATGTTATTGTAGCTGCTTTTAAAGCAGGCAACAAAGTGTTGTTTTGTGGCAATGGTGGCAGTGCTGCCGATGCACAACATTTGGCTGCAGAATTTAGCGGTAGGTTTTATATCGACCGGCCAGCCTTGCCTGCAGAGGCTTTGCATTGCAACACTTCTTATTTAACTGCAGTTGCAAATGATTACGGCTACTATTTAATTTATGCAAGATTGCTGCAAGGCATCGGCAATAAAGGCGATGTGTTGGTTGGACTTAGCACTTCGGGTAACAGTAAAAATATTTGCAAGGCATTTGAAGTTGCAAAAGAAAAAGGGATGATTACCATTGGCCTAACTGGTGATACCGGCGGTGCATTAAAACCTCTTTGCGATTACCTCATCAATATTCCTTCGGCCGATACGCCAAGAATACAGGAATGCCATATGTTGCTGGGACATATTATTTGCCAGTTGGTAGAAGAAAAATTGTTTGCAACCCCTAACCCCTAAAGGCGAAATCTGCAACACTACATTTGTTGCTTTTTAATAATTATGCAAGAGACTAATAATATTTTAGAATCAGATCTTCTTTCAATTGATAAAGAGAACGTATTGCAGGCAATTATTTTGGCCGGGGGATTAGGCACCAGGTTGCAATCGGTGGTTACAGATTTACCAAAATGCCTGGCACCAGTTGCCGGAAAACCTTTTCTGCACTATGTTATACAGTATTTACAAAAGCAAGGGGTAAATAAATTTATTTTTTCGCTGGGCTATTTAAGTGATGCAATCGAGTCCTTTCTCTCCGAAAATTATCCATTATTAAATTATCAATTATCCATTGAAACAACTCCTTTGGGAACTGGTGGCGCTATTCAATTGGCCTGCAAAAAAGCCGATACCGAAAATGTGTTGGTATTAAATGGCGATACCATTTTTGCGGTGGATATAAATGCACTGTTGCAATTGCATTCAAACAAGCTTGCTGCTTGTACCCTTGCATTAAAGCCAATGAAAAATTTTGAGCGATACGGTGTTGTTACAATGGATGAGAATAATTGTATTCAATCATTTGAAGAAAAGAAATTTTATTCCGATGGGTTGATTAATGGAGGTGTGTATTTATTAAACAAAGAAAAATTTTTATCAAATAATTTTGCAGAAAAGTTTTCATTTGAAAAGGATTATTTAGAAAAAATGGTTACCGATAAAAAATTTGTTGGCTTGCATCAGGATGCCTATTTTATTGACATTGGTATTCCTGAAGATTTTGAAAGAGCGCAAAAGGAAATAGGCCGTAAAGATTAATGCTACAATAATGGGATGATAAGCCGGATGAAGCTAAACAGCGGCAAAAAAACATAAGAGACTGTGAATAAAAAATTAGACCATATCGATAACAGCTGGACACTCTTCCTGGACAGGGATGGTGTTATCAACCATCAAAATATGGATGGATACATTCTCACCTGGGCTGAATTCGTTTTTTACGATGGGGTACTGGAAGCCATGTCAATTTTTAAAGCGCTTTTTCAACACACTTTTATTGTAACCAACCAACGGGGTGTGGGTAAAGGACACATGAGTGTTGATGACTTAAATTACATCCATGATCAAATGCAAACAAGCATTGAGGTAGCCGGTGGAAATATCAACAAGGTTTATTTTTGTCCCGATATTGACGCTAGCAGCCAGGGACGAAAGCCCAATACCGGCATGGCATTACAGGCAAAGCAGGAATTTCCGGCTATTGATTTAACAAAAAGCATCATGGTAGGCAACAGCATGAGCGACATGGAATTTGGCAGAAATATCGGCGCCACAACAGTGTTTTTAACCACCACCAACAATACAATAACTGATGCGGAT
>JANPAP010000026.1:0-7427 GCA_031429975.1 Chitinophagaceae bacterium | reverse complement strand
TTTACAGGGATTAATAAATGGCAATATTTTATTGGTTCATACTTTCTGCAATCAATCTATGAAAATGGTGTGTGCCTGTTTCTCTTGTAACAGAGTATCGGCCATGATTATAAAAACGGGATACAATTCCTTTCTGTACATTTTCTACAATCTCTTCATCTTCCATTTCTACTTTATCAAGATCCGTTCCGGCGCCTTTATCATAGCGGTCTTCCTGCCACATAAAAGTTAAAAATTCAACCTTGGTTTTATTAACTGCAATAGGGTTTACAATATTTACGGATAAACCCCAGGGGTAAAAATTAAACATCATATTGGGGTAAACCCAAAAATAATACGCTGCCACATTGCTGCCATAATCTGGCGAATCTTTTGGCAAATCAAAACAGTCTTTTTCATTTTTACCAATACCTAATTGCAGGCTCGATTTTGCATATAACTCCGTACTGTAATCTCCAAAATTCAGCTGTGCATTTAGTGCCGCATGTACAAATGGAATGTGAAAGCCTTCTAAATAATTTTCGCAATACAGCGCCCAGTTGCTGTTTACAAAAAACGTTTTACTTAAATCGGGCCGATGAACAAATTCATTAATCGGTAACCATTTTAATCGTTCCATCATTTCCTGAAAATAAAAATGGGCGTCTACATTTTTTTGTAAGCTTGTAAAAAGTAAATTTCCCCAATTGTACAATGGTAAAACGGGCAGGTTATCATCATCGCAGGGAAAATTTTCTACTTCTTTAAATTCGGGCATAGAAATAAATTTTCCTGATAATTCAAACAATCGCCCATGGTATTTACAGCGCAACGATGTTGCTTTACTGCAGGCTTTATAGGCGATGATATTTCCCCGGTGGGTACATACATTGCTTAAACAATTTACTTTGCCATTGTGGTCTTTTGTTAGTAATAATGGCTCATTCAGGTAACCTTCTAGCAATGTAAAAGGTTGTACATCTCCAGTAAATTTTACCAGTTCATTACTGCCAATAAATTGCCAGGAAGCTGCAAATATTTTTTCTTTGGCTGCTTCAAAATATTCCACGTTAGTATAAAAATCGGTGTGAAGGGTTGTTGCTTTTGCAATATTGGCATCTATAAAAAAATGGTTCATGAAAATATTTTATTCAAGTTAACAGAAATCTGGTAAATCAAAAAGGTAAAAAATACAATTCAAAATTCAGTTTTAATCAAAATGGTTTTGCAGTGCCGGGTGCATTTAGTTCGGAATGGTATTGTGCTTATTCCTGTTAATTAACCATTCATACTATTTTTGTGGATATTGAAATCTAAAATCACTTAACTTCCATTTTATATATCAACATTGTTAATTAGATCTATGGCAATTTTATCAATAGAAAATCTGCATAAAAAATACGGGAATATCAAGGCATTAAATGGCGTAAGTTTTACGGTGCCCAAGGGTTGTGTTTTTGGAATTTTGGGGCCTAATGGTAGCGGTAAAACTACGCTGTTGGGTATCATTTCTGATATCTTAAAACCAAGTTCCGGCTCGTATAAACTTTTTGATGAAACGCCCAACCAGTCGCATCGTAGGCGAATTGGAACATTTTTAGAAACGCCTAATTTTTATCATTATTTATCTGCCGAAAAAAATCTGGCTATCAATGCAGCTATTAAGCAGCATGGGGTTGAAGAAATTCCGGCTTTACTGGAATTGGTAAATCTAAGTCAGCGAAAAACTTCCCGGTTCAGCACTTTTTCGTTGGGTATGAAACAGCGCCTTGCCATTGCTTCTTGTTTATTGGGAAACCCCGAAGTATTGATTTTAGATGAGCCAACAAATGGCTTGGATCCGGTAGGTATTGCTGAAACAAGAGAGTTGATAAAAAAATTATCCCAACAAGGAAAAACGATTATCATGGCCAGTCATTTACTGGATGAAGTAGAAAAAGTTTGTACGCATGTGGCGATATTAAAAAAAGGAAATCTGGTTGCAGTTGGCAGGGTTGATGAAATTTTAGTGAATGACGATATTGTTGAAGTGGGCGCAACTGATTTTAATAGATTGGAGGAAGTTGCAAAACTATTGCCGGGTTGCAGCGGTCAAAAAAAGCAGGATCATTTACTGCATTTGTTGTATCCTGTAGGTACCGTAAATCTTGAAAATATTAATCAGCATTTTTTTCAAAATGGACTTGTGTTGAATCATCTTCAATTGAAAAAGAAAAGTCTGGAAACCAAATTTTTTGAATTAACAAACTAATCAAATTGAAAAAATTATTACAAATAGAATGGCTGAAAGTAAAAAACTATTCTGCCTTTATCGTATTGAGTCTATTTTTTATTTTAGGCATTGTTGGCGCCAACTATATCGTTTACTCGGTTAAAAAAAACCTGATTGATAAAGCCGATCCAACAGGCCTGATCGCTTCGTCATCGCCCTACGATTTTAGCAGTGTGTGGCAAACCACCAGTTATGTGAGTGGTTGGTTATTGCTGCTGCCGGGATTGCTGATAATACTTTTGATTACAAATGAATTTTCGTTTCGTACCCACCGGCAAAATATTATTGATGGCTGGAGCAGGATGGATTTTATAAATGTAAAAATTGTGATGGCATTGATAGCCGCAATTGTGGCCACATTATTAGTAATTATCACCGCATTGATTTTTGGTTTTGCGTCGGGCACATCATTTTCGCTTGATAATATAGAAAGCGTTGGGTTCTTTTTTTTGAAAGCTGTTTCATACAATATGATTGCTATACTGATTGGCGTTTTAGTAAGAAAAACCGGCTTTGCCATCGGACTGTTTTTTATTTACCTGTGGTTCGAAAATTTCATTTCCAGTTTACTGGAAGTGTGGAGCATTAGTTTAAAAAAAGATTATGGTTTTGATATGGGAAATATGGGCGATTATCTGCCCATGAATGCCTCTGATGGCTTACTGCATTTTCCAAATAATACCATTACTTCAATGGCAAAAAATGCATCCTTTATGCCTAAAGACTACATGTATGTTGGGTTTATTCTGGCAATAATTTATCTGTCAATATTTTTTATTTGGAGCCGAAACCGGATTATGAAAACGGATTTATAAGTATTGCCTTATAAAATAATTTATTAAATTTAAAAACAGCATTAAGAAAAAAATCAGTGCAGCAGCAGTGTTGTTACTAACAATACTCTATGCTTCGGCGCAACCCCGGTTTTTTAGCCGGGCTTTATTTTTTAAACAATTGTGTAAATGCTGCTTCAATAGAAGGGTATAGAAAAGTGAAACCAGTTTGTTTTACTTTTTGACAACTAACCGTTGTGCTTTTTAAAACTTCAATGCTTCGCTGTCCTAAAATTAATTTCAATAAAAATGCAGGAACATGCAGCGGAATAAAAAACTTTCCTTTTATTTTATTGGCCAATGCCAGCACTAATTTTTTGTTGCTGATGGTTTCAGGAGCAACCGCATTGTATGCTCCGTTAAATTGTTCGTTTGTGAGGGCGGTTGCAAAAAGCCTGCATAAATCCTCAATATGAATCCAACTGATGATTTGTTTGCCACTTCCTAAAATACCAGCAATGCCAAACCTGATTGGATTTTTAAATTCGGTTAACGCCCCGCCGTTATTACTCAATACAATTCCTATACGATATTTTACAACCCTTATTCCCAGTGCGTTTGCCGGCTCAATACTGTCTTCCCAAAGTTTGCTGGTTTCACCCAAAAAGCCTTGGGCAGCCGGGTCGGTTTCAACAAAGCCAGTGTTATTGCTGTCGTCGTTTACATCTAATCCATACCAACCAATGGCCGATGCACTGATAATGGCTTTAACTCTATTGGGTACCTGTTGCAGTGTTTCAATTAACAGGGCACTGCTTTTGGTACGGCTGTTTACAATTTCTTTTTTGTATGATGGAGTCCATTTTTTATCCATTACCGGGGCGCCTGCAAGATGAATAATATAATCAGCTTGTTGAATAACTGTGCTGTCAATTTTTTTATTATCAACATCCCATTGCGAAAAACTGATATTGTTTTGTTGATTAAAATTAGTGGGCAATTTTCTGCTTAAGATGATAACTTTAAATCCGCTTGCTGCTAAATGTGTACTCAGTGCTTTTCCAACAAGCCCGGTTCCTCCGGTAATTAAAACTGTTTGCATAATTTAAATATTGATTGCTATTGCCAAAGTAAACAATTTCAATTAGTAAATTGTTTCGATAATAATTGCTGGGATCTAAATAATAATGGCAATAGCATTTAGAATGAACGCATCCAAATCCTCAATGAATTTTTTATTATTATTTTAAGTGTAATTTTAAAGTACTAAATATAATATCATGAAAGTTGTTGTTTTTATTGTTGGGTTATTTTTTATTTTGCCGCTTTGTTTACCGGCACAGCAAATTACTTTTTCTGAACCCTTGAAGGAAGACAGCCGTGATATGAATTTTGATGTGATCGGAAAAATGAAAGGCAATGTTATTGTGTTTAAAAACCTGCGTTGGAAATATGCGCTCAATATTTATAATGATAGTATGCAGTTGAAAGATAAGCTGGAGCTGGATTTTATTCCCGGTAAAACTTTTAATGTTGATTTTATTGCTTACCCCGATTTTTTTTATCTTATTTATCAGTATCAAAAAAAGGGGTTGTTGTATTGTATGGCTGTAAAGATGGATGCCAATGGGAAAAAAATAAATGAACCCATACAATTGGATACCACTCAAATTGGTGTGTTGGGCGATAATAAAATTTATTCAACCATTAACAGCGATGATAAGAAAAAAATAATACTGTTTAAAATTCAAAAAAGAGACAACAGAGTTGAATTTGTAACCCTGCTTTTTGATGACCAATTATTACTGAAACATACTAGCAGGCTGTATTTTGATTATAACGACCGCAATGATGCACTGAGTGATTTTTTGTTGGATAATGAAGGCAATTTTATTTTTGCCAGCTCATTAAAAAACAACAGTAGGGATAATCTTTCAACCCTTTCGCTGGTAATTAAAAAACCATTGGAAGATAGTTTTAGAATTAAAAAATTAAATCTTGATAAAACTTATTTGGATGAAGTGAAAATTAAAGTTGATAATGTAAACAATCGCTACGTTTTAAATTCGCTTTTTTACAAAGAACGTAATGGTAACATTGAAGGTTTGTACAGTTATATCTGGGATGCAAATGCCGATTCCAGTGTAGCAAAAGTTTTCTCTTTTTTTGATGAAGAATTAAAATCAATGGCTAAATCGAGTGGCAATTCAAAATATGCTTTCAACGATTTTTTTATAAGGAATGTAATATTAAAAAGAGATGGCAGTTATATATTGATGGCCGAAGATTATTCAAGTCAATCAACCGGTTCAAACAACTGGAACCGGAGCGATTATTTATATGGTTCTCCTTTTTTATCTCCCTATAGTTATTACCAATATTACCCTTCTTATGGTGGCTACTACCGGCCCTTTAATAATTTTGGAAATCAAAGCATTCGATATTATTACGAAAATGTGCTCGTAATAAGTGTAGATCAAAATGCCAAACCTTCCTGGACGAATGTGATTCACAAACAACAATTTTCCGACGATACCGATAATTATCTTTCCTTCAACACATTTATTACCGGCTCCGAAATTCATTTTTTATTTAATGATATTTCTAAAAGAGAAAAATTGTTGTCTGATAATATCATTACCGCTGATGGCAGTACAAAGCGGAGCCCTACCATCAAAACCTTTGAAAAAGGTTATGAGTTTATGCCTAGGTTTGCCAAACAAACCGGTTTTAGGCAGGTAATACTGCCCTGCTCTTACCGTGGTTTAATATGTTTTGCTAAAATTGATTTTTAATTTCAATATTAATTTCCATTTTTTTTACCAGTAATTATTACTCATTTTTGCAGCATCATAAAAAACAACAATAAAGTGACAGGCACTTTTAAAGCCAATAACCCATACAATACTTTTCTGCTCCTGGTTTATGGAATATTGCTGAAAATGCCCATGTTTCTGCATCCGGTAAAACCAACCGCAGCATCCACCGACGGATTTTTATTTACACTTTTATTAAAACAGTTAAATGTAATTGGCATCCAGCTCCCGGCAATTTATTCAATCATTGCATTTTTATTATTGTATACACAGGCAATAACTTTTAATCAACTGGCCAATGGGCAAAAGTTAATGCAAAAGCCCAATTATCTTACGGCAATGGCTTACCTGCTGATCACTTCTTTATTTGCAGAATGGAATGTATTATCGGCACCATTAATTGTAAACTCTTTGCTGGTATGGGTTTGGGCACGTATGAGCGGTTTAGGGCATTCAAAAAATGTTTCAACAACCTTATATAATATCGGGATTGTAATTGGGGTTGCAACATTTTTTTATTTTCCATCAATTGCCTTTTCTGCATTAATAATTTTTGGGTTGATGATTACCCGGCCTCCAAAATTAACAGAGTGGCTTTTGTCATTAGCTGGCATTATTACACCCTATTATTTTTTACTTTCTTATGTTTTTTTAACCGATCAATTAAAGGGATACAAACTACCACCAATAGTTTTTAACAGACCCATATTTTACGAATCGGCTTGGGCATTAGCAGCAATTTGTATTGTTTTGTTTTCTTCTTTTATAGGACTTTATTATATCCAAAAAAACTTTTTAAGGCAATTGGTACAAACCCGTAAAAGCTGGAACCTTGTATTTATATATTTTATGGTAGCATTTTGTGTTCCATTTATTAATGCCAGTCATAGTTTTGAATACTGGATATTGTGTGCCATACCGCTGTCGGTATTTATGGGTTGTGCATTTTTATATCCGTCAAAAAAATGGTTTCCACAATTAATGCACTGGTTAATGGTAGCTTTTGTAATTGCATTTAGTTACTTCGTAAAAAATTGATTGGCTGTTTGTATTTTTGTAATATACACTTCAATAATAGTTTTAGTTTTTCATCTTCAATTTATCAGTATGAAATTTGGCGTAGTAATTTTTCCGGGAAGCAATTGCGACAGGGATATGATGGAAGCCCTTCAAAACGATTTAAATCAAGAAGTGGTGCAACTGTGGCATAAAGATAAAGATACCAGTATGCTGGGTACAGATGATTGTATTGTTTTGCCGGGTGGATTTAGTTTTGGCGATTATCTGCGTTGTGGAGCAATCGCAAAATTTAGCCCGATGATGCAAAGTGTAATTGAATTTGCAAACAAGGGCGGTAAGGTATTGGGCATTTGTAATGGCTTTCAAATTTTATGCGAAAGTGGTTTATTGCCGGGTGTTTTATTAAGAAATGAAAAGCAACAATTTATTTGCAAAAATGTTTTTATAAAAGATGCCATTAATGAAATTAGCGTTCCATTAAAAATTCCCATAGCACATGGAGAAGGCAGGTACTTTGCCGATGAGCAGGAGTTGGAAAATCTGGAAATGCACCGCCAGATTATTTAC
>JANPAP010000025.1:0-2888 GCA_031429975.1 Chitinophagaceae bacterium | reverse complement strand
ATTTACAATTCTTCCGGGGCTTGATTTTAAAACATTGGGAAGCGCTTATATTAATCATACATCCGGTCTTGATTTTTCAAAAAGAAATTCTAACAGGGCCGGTGATGTAAACCGGGGGGTATATACCAACCGTACTTATGTTGATTTATTGTCAGAAAATATATTTACTTATAATAAAAAAATAAAGCAGCATTCATTTAATTTATTAGCGGGCTTTACTGTACAAAAAACAACCATTAAACAGGAAAGGGTAACAGGGCTAGATTATCCAAGTGATAACATCACAACCTTAAATACAGCATTGATCATAGACCAGGATAAGAACAGCACCTATACTACCATCAACCAGGTTGGCCTGGTATCTTATCTTGCCCGTTTAACGTATGCATACAGGGACAGGTATTTGCTGGCTACCAGTTTTAGAACAGATGGCAGTTCTTATTTTGCCCCCGGAAAAAAGTGGGGAAAGTTTCAATCCGTTTCTCTGGGCTGGGTTGCCAGCAGGGAAAATTTTATAAAGAATATCAAATGGATCAGTAATTTAAAATTCAGGGGTAGCTATGGTGCAGTTGGAAATAACCGGATTGTAGATTTTGCTTTTCTTGATTTGTTGTATCCGGCTAATTACCCTTTTAATGTCAGTAATGGAACAGCCACAAACGGGCAGGTGCCTTCAAGGAATATTTTCCCAAATCCAAATATTACCTGGGAACGCACTTTTCAGTATAATGCCGGCCTTGATCTCGCCATCCTGAAAAATTCAGTGATCCTTTCTTTAGATGTCTTTCAATCTAAAACTGACCAATTATTATTGAGGCAGGCTGCTCTCGGTTTTTCAGGGGTGCCACAAACATGGAACAATATCGGAAGGCTCCAAACCGATGGTATAGAGCTTCAAATGAGTACCACTAACATTGACAAAAAGAATTTTAAATGGACAACATTGGGTAATATATCCCATAATGAAAATAAGGTATTAGCGTTAGGCGCTGAAGCTTTATTGCTTAACCAGGGAGAACGTACAGAATTATACATGAACAAAGTGGGTGGCCCGCTCATACAGTTTTTAGGATACAAAACTGATGGGGTATGGCTATCGCAGGCAGATATAGAGGCAGCTAAGTCAAAAGGCCTTTCCAGCCCGTTAAGCAATTTGTTCGTGCCTGGCGGTTTGAAATTAGTAGATGTAAATGGCGATAATATTATTGATTTCAACGACCGTACTGTTATCGGAAATCCGTATCCTGATTTTAACTGGGGAATCACCAACACTTTTAAGTACAACGGGTTTGATCTCAGCTTTACTTTCCAGGGTGTGCAGGGAGGAAAATTAATAAATGGTGATGGAAACTACACGGAAATCAGAAGAACCAACAGGAATTATAATGCCAACAGGTGGTTGAGCCCAATGTATCCGGGTGATGGAAAAACACCTTATTCATCCAATGGATTTAACTGGATGCTGACTGATTATGTAGTGGAAGATGCTTCTTACTATTCATTGAGGGAAGTAAATATTGGCTATACTTTTCCGGCGGCTTCTTTAAAGCGGTTGAAGATTAATTCCCTTCGTTTTTATTTCTCAGCGCAAAACCTTTTTTACCATTTTGCTGAGGGTTATAAGGGCATCAATCCAGAAGCAGGCTCTACTACCGGGCCTTACAATACCCCTTTGGTGGATGGATACCAGAGAGGGGCTTTTCCATTAAATAAAACATTTTTATTTGGTGTCGGTTTCAATTTTTAACAGCTACAAATCTCAGTAATGAAAAATATACAATTTGTTTTTTTAATTATTTGCGCCGGATTATTCTCCTGCAAAAAAGTAATTGATCTTACTCCGCAATCTAACCTGTATGCTGAAATTTATTATACAACGGAAGCGGAAGTAAAAGCAGGCCTTACCGGGTGTTACAATGGTTTGCAGGCGCCAATGCAATATGAATGGCAGATGACGGAGTTGCGGAGCGATAACACAAAACAGGGGGCCCCCGCCAGCACCAGTTCTGACAACAGGGATTTAAGCGACCTCGATATGTTCATGCCGGCAACCACACACCAGGCTATCTATTCGTATTGGTTAGCTACTTATAACAATATCAGGAATGCAAATATTGTTCTGCAAAGATTGGGTGTTACGTATGACCCATCAACTGGTGTAAATACATTTAACCCTATTGGTATTGCCATTTCAGATTCTTCCCGTAAGCAAATGGCCGGCGAAGCAATGTTTATCCGTGCCTATCACTATTTTAACCTGGTACGTTTGTTTGGTAAAACATTTTTAATACATACACCAATTTCAGCGTCTGATGCTAAAGCTATCAACCGGTCTGCGGTGACTGAAATTTATAAATTAATTGAAGCCGATTTAAAAGATGCCGCTGCATATACGGGTAATTTACAATTCAACGGGATCGCTTCAGTTAATGTGGGAAGGGCTACAAGTTGGTCTGCAAAAGCATTGCTGGGTAAAGTATACCTTACCTTAAACAGGAAAGCAGAAGCTATAACACAACTGCAGGATGTGATAACCAACAGTGGTTATGGATTGCAACCCACTTATGCAGGCGTATTTTCCATTAATAATGAAATGAATAATGAAATCCTGTTTACTGTTCGTTACAAGGCAGGTGGTTTGGGATTAGGTACCAGCTTCGGAAACGACTTTGCCGCTTTGAACAGTGGTTCGACAATTATCAATGGTTCTGGTCGTGGTTGGAATACACCAACGGCGGAATTAGATACCGTTTTTGTTGCCACCGATGCGCGTAAAGCGGTGTGTATGGCTGCTTATGGTACAAGTGCTACGCCGACTTTATATGTCAAAAAATTCCTTAATCCAGTTGTCCTAACAGACGATGGTGAAGCAGATGCCCCTGTCTTGC
>JANPAP010000024.1:0-4476 GCA_031429975.1 Chitinophagaceae bacterium | reverse complement strand
CGTAAACCATTCCGGTGCCTGCTCTGCATCGGCATAACCTATAATTTTTGCAATGGGTTTTAATCCCAGTTCGGTGGCTTTTTCTTTGCTCATTAAAACCAATGCTGCTGCACCGTCGTTCATGGTAGATGCATTGGCAGCGGTAACGGTTCCGTCGTTTATAAAGGCGCCTTTCAACTCAGGGATCTTATCAAACTTTACATTAAAGGGTTCTTCGTCTTTTGCAAATAAAATGGGATCGCCTTTTCTTTGAGGAATGGGAACCGGAACAATTTCATTTTCAAATTTACCCTCACTAACGGCAGCCTGCGAACGCTTATAACTTTCAATGGCAAATGCATCTTGTTCTTCTCTGCTAACGCCACAAGTTGTAGCACAAAGCTCGGCAGCAGTGCCCATTGCTTTTCCATCATATACATCGGTAAGACCATCTTTTGCAAGGCCATCTATTAACTGGGAATTACCATATTTATTTCCCCAACGCATGCTGTCCACATAAAAAGGAACATTGCTCATGCTCTCCATTCCGCCGGCAACAACAATATCTGCATCACCCAGCATAATGCTTTGTGCCGCCTGTGCCAAAGCTTTCATGCCACTGGCACAAACCTTATTAATAGTGGTACAATTTACTTCGTTTGGCAGACCGGCAAATTTTGCTGCCTGTCTTGCAGGAGCCTGTCCCAGGTTGGCTTGCAGTACACAGCCCATCAACACATCATTTATATCGGTGGGTTTGATACCTGCTTTTTCAACAGCGCCTTTTATGGCTATGGCTCCTAATTGTGTAGCCGAAAAACTTTTTAAACTACCGCCAAAACTTCCCATAGGGGTACGTACTGCGGAAATAATATACACTTCTTTCATTGGTAAAATTGTTTAGAGGGTAAAGTTAAGAGTTATGAGATTTAAGTTTTAAGTTATAAGTTTTAAGTTATAAGTTTTAAGTTTTGCTGTCATTCCGAGGTACGAGGAATCTGCTGAATAAAAAACAAATGTTGATTTGAGTTAAGAGTGATGATTTATGAGTTTTATCATTCAATGATTAATAATCAGTGATTAGTGATCGGTGTTGGGTGATCAGTTTTTGAATTTTGATTTTTGACTTTTTTCAGTTTTGGGTTTTGACTTTTTACTTTTGAATTTTTATTTAAAATCAAACAGCGTTGCAGTAAAAATACCCTTTTCTCTCTTTTTAAAAATAGCTTTCCAATTGCCGTTGTAACGTATAAGTGATGGGATTAAGAGGTTTCCTGCATGGGTCATCTGCACTTCCATCTGCACATTAAAATCGTACACGGCTGCATTGTAACTCAGCGAATAAGTTCTGGCAACCACTTCAAAAGTTTTATCATCAAACCAGGTAATCATTTCATCTAATACAACATTGTCTTCGCTTCCGGGTTTTACTTTTTGTTTGAAGATGTAACAACTGGTTTTGTTATACTGATCCATATCAATACTCATGTCGTAATAATCTGCCAGATCATCATCATAAATGGCGGTTTTACTGCTCATGAAAGGCAGGCCCTTAATGCGTTTGCCGGGATTGAAGAAAAGCATCTTCAACTGCTCTTTGTGTTTTTCTATTCCGCTTTTTCCATCAGTGCTGAATTCTTTTCCGCCTACGATATTGTCTTCACCACATTCAATTCCATTGGTAAAAAATAGCGATGCATACATTTGAGCCGTATAATAATTGTATTGATGTTCATCGGTATAAAAATCGCCGGTTACTTGCTCTTCCAATGTTTCCATCCGGCGGCAACTACTATCTCTAATTTGTTTTGTTTTACTAAACAAGGTTGCTTTTGCATTGCCCTCTTTATCCAACATGCGGATATCGTTGATGGCATTGAAGTTTATGAGATGCAGGTTTTTAAAGGCTTTGTAAAAACTACTGTCGCTTTTTATTTGGTTGATAAAAGCTGGAACATTTAATTTATGATCGATAACGATTTCAGAAAGCGTTATTGTTTTTTTTTCGAATGCTATGATGCTGTCTTGTGCAAGGCTTGTAATAAAAGCAACCATCCCCAAAAAAATAGCCATGATTTTTTTTATCATGGCTGCAAATTATTATAATCTGATTAAAGTAATTGGTAAAATAATTATTTGGGAAACATCATCCGGTAATCCACGCTGATCTTTCCTTTGCTGATGTCATCTAGTTTTCTTTTCAACAAAGTTTTTTTTAGCGGCTTTAAATAATCGATAAAAAGTTTTCCTTCAATATGGTCGTATTCGTGTAGGATTACCCTTGCGGTGATACCCGTAAATGTTTTGGTTTGAGGTTTAAAATTTTCATCCATAAATTCTAGCGTAACCGATTCGTTTCGATAAATATCTTCTCTTATTTTAGGAATGCTTAAGCAACCTTCGTTGTACGACCACTCGGCTCCTTCCAGTTTTACAATATGGGCGTTTATAAAAACCGATTTAAAACCCGGTGAATCGGTATAGCTATGGGTTTCATTATCCTCTTCCATCATTTTAAAAATCTGTTCGGTGTCCATTACAAACAAGCGAATGGCTTTGTTGATTTGAGGGGCCGCCAAACCCACGCCATTACTGTTGTACATGGTTTCCCACATATCTGCTAAAAGTTTTTCCAATCCTGCATAATCAGCATCAATTGCTGGACAAACTTTTCGTAAAACCGGCGAACCGTATGCTACAATTGGCAAAATCATACCCACTATTCTTAAATTTTTTATTGATGAATGCTGCAAATTTACGGTTTGAATTTTAAATAACCCGTTGTGTTAGCTGCTTTGCAGATACTCCTGCAAAATAATAGTAGCGGCAATAATATCTACATTGGATTTTATCTGCCGATCTTTTTTCTTCATGCCCATTTCAATCATGGCGGCTTTGGCCATTTTTGATGTATAGCGTTCATCTACTTCCTTGATGGGAATTACTGGGAATGCTTTTTTTAATTTTACAATGGCGGCTTTTGCCAATGGGGTGCCGTGGGTATCGGTTTCATCCCAGTTTTTGGGCATACCGATCAGGATCAGTTCTACCGTTTCGGTTTCAAAATATTTTTTTAAATATGGGATCAATGTTTTCGATTCGATGGTTGCCAGCCCCGTTGCAATAATCTGCAATGGGTCGGTTACCGCCAAGCCGGTTCTTTTTCCGCCGTAATCAATTGCTAAAATCCTTGCCATAATTTTTTTATTGTAGAAAAATATCGAGTAAAACAAATATTGAAAATACCAGCGATGCAATACCGTTGGCGGTCATAAAAGCAATATTCACCTTGCTTAAATCGGTTGGTTTTACAATGGAATGTTGATACAGCAACATGCCGATAAAGCCAATAACACCTGTCCAATACCAATGCCTGAAATGTCCGTGAAAGCCTGCATAGATAATGGTTACAGCTGCAAGCAAGTGTAAGAGCCGGGAAATATTCAATGCTTTTGTTTTACCAAAAGCTGCCGGAATGGAGTGCAGGTTTTGCGATTTATCGAAACCTTCATCTTGTAAAGAATATATAATGTCGAAACCACTTACCCAAAACAAAACTGTAAAAGAAAAAATTACAGGTAACCAATCGAACCTACCAGTAACGGCCAAGTATGCCCCAATGGGTGCCAGGCTTAAACTCAACCCTAAAACCAAATGACACAGTGCCGTAAATCTTTTGGTATAGCTGTAAAATAAAATAATAAATAAAGCAACTGGTGATAGAAAAAAACAAATTGGGTTGATAAAAAATGTAGCTGTAATAAAAATGCTGCAATTGATGATAACAAAACGTACGGCACTTTCTTTAGAAATGATTCCTGCCGGAATTTCACGAATGGCAGTACGGGGATTTTTTGCATCAAAGTTCCGGTCGAGGTAGCGGTTAAAGGCCATGGCAGCACTTCTGGCAGTGATCATGCAAATGATTACCAATACAAATTTTATAAAAATCCATTTTACAAAAACAAAATTGGTAAAATCATTTCCCCAACCAATTGTTTGGTTCAGATTCCAATGTTGCAGGTTGATACCGTTTGCATAATGTGTTGCTAAAAAAAAACCAATCATGGCAAAGGGCATTGCAAAAATGGTATGCGAAAATTTTACAAGACTTAAATATTTTTTTACAGTACTCATTGATACTTTTAAATTCGATTATTGATTGGATGAAGCGATGGAAGTTCTAACCAACTCCCACAATACAACAGCTGCAGCCGATGCAATGTTTAAAGAATGTTTCATGCCCAACTGCGGAATCTCAATACAGGCCTTGCATTGCTGGATGCTGGATTGCTCCACCCCTGTTACTTCGTTACCCATTATTACCGCAATTTTTTGACCGGGTTCGTAATTTAATTCATGCAATAAACTACTTCCTTCGGCTTGCTCCACTGCATAAACGGTATAGCCCAAATCTTTTAATTCCTGAATGGCCAAATAGGTATTGGCAAAATGTTTCCAGCTAACACTATCCTCGGCACCCAATGCCGTTTTTTT
>JANPAP010000023.1:0-2186 GCA_031429975.1 Chitinophagaceae bacterium | reverse complement strand
CGATAATAAATTGAATGATGATATTGTGCAACACATCAGCAACATCAGCAACGTAATGCACTTTTTAACCGATGGTAAGGGAAGTAAAGGAAATATTATTTCTTTACGTAAAGCTGAGGTTAATAAAATGTTGGGTAAGGTTGATGAAATGGGCGAAGGTGGTGGAATGACCATGAGTGAACCATTTATTATTGGCGAAACCATTAAGATTATTGACGGACCATTTAACGACTTTAACGGAATGGTTGAAGAAGTAAACGACGAAAAGAAAAAATTAAAAGTACAAGTAAAAATATTTGGAAGGGCCACACCAGTAGAATTGAATTATATGCAGGTAGAAAAAATTTCCTAATACTTTTTTAAATTATTTAAAAGCCATCCAACAGGGTGGCTTTTTTTTGTTATTGGAGGTAGTACAATTTATTTATTTTATTTGTTCCGATGTAATATTTACAAATAAAAAAAGATTAAAGAAACCCCGACAGACAAAGCCGGGTGTTTAGAAATTAGAAACCCTAAACTAATTACCCTTTTCTGCTTCTATTCGTTTCAAATACCTATCAAATATAAAAGTGCCAAATGGCAGAAAAGCGGCAACAAAAGCAAGGGCGGCTTTTTGCAAAGAAAGGTAGCGCTGCAGCCAGGCCATAAAAACCAGCATCATAAAAATAACAAATAATAAACCGTGTATCCAGCCAACCACTTGTACTACGGCTGGTTGCTGCAACAGGTATTTTATTGGCATAGCAATACCCAATAATACCAATAACGAAATGCCCTCGGCTATACCAGCCAACCGTAAGCGGTGTATACTGTTGTTTGTGGTGTTCATGAGGGCGAAGATAGATGAAAGTTGAAAGGCAATAAGCAAATGGCAATAAGCAAATGGCAATGGTCAATTGGCAAAATGCAATGAGCATAACTCATAATTTTACCAAGCCTAGTCTCACATCTAGCTTTGTGGCAGTCCGTGTACTCGGCGTACTATTGGATAGAAAATACGTAACGAAGAAAACTGAAGAGGATGAAAGATAAAGGACGTCTGCTCCTTACTGATATGAGGGCAGGAAGGATATTTGCCGTTAATATTTATAAATAAAGTTGTGCTGATGAATCGCATTTATTTTCGATTATACGCACTCTGTCTATGTTTCGTAAAGCTCAACATGACATAGGAATTTTAGTCTGAGCCTGAAGAAGGACTTTGAAAAATATAACCTGCAACTCAGTCTAAAAAAATAATTAATACATCCACATAAATACATATATTTAGGAACCTTAAACCTAAACTAACATTTATGAACTTCTTCAATCGTTTAAAAACCGGATGGACCATTACCAAAAACAGTTTCAGCATTCTTAAAGCAAACAAACAACTGATCATCTTCCCCATCCTCTCGGGTATATCATTGCTATTGCTGATGGGTATTTTTATTTTGGGCATACTGGCTGCTGCCGGTTGGGATGTAGCATACATTAACACCGAAAACGATGTGCTAAATGTTGCCATTATGTTTGGATTTTATTTTGTCAATTATTTCATCATCGTGTTTTTTAACATGGCGCTCATCCACTGCAGTAAATTATATTTTGAAGGGGAAGAAGTTAGCCTCAGCATTGGAATTAAATTTAGTGCCAGCCGTATTGGGGTTATTGTATCATGGGCTTTTTTTGCCGCCACGGTGGGTACTATCTTAAAAATAATTCAGGAAAATACCGGCACTATTGGTAAGTTCATAACCGGGTTGCTGGGCATGGTATGGGGTATCACTACCTTTTTTGTAGTGCCTGTTATTGCATATGAAAACCTAGGCCCCATTGATGCCTTTAAACGCTCCAACAGCCTGATGAAAGAGAAATGGGGCGAAAGCCTTTCTGCAACTTTCAGTATGGGGCTGATACAAGTAATCGTTTTAAGTTTGGCAATAATACCATTGTACTTTATTGCGGTTTATGTAAACCTGGCGCTGGGTATTGGCCTGGGTATTATTACCGGCTCTTTAATCTTTGCTGTATTCAGCGCTGCCCAAACTATTTTTATCAGTTCGGTGTACCACAATATTACCGGCAATATCGATACTCATTTTGACCAGCAATTGGTAGATAGTCTTTTTGTGGCGAAGAAATAATTGCATGATATTTTTTTGCAACTTTTGTTTTTATTAAGCAACAATTAAATTGTAAAC
>JANPAP010000022.1:0-4042 GCA_031429975.1 Chitinophagaceae bacterium | reverse complement strand
CAACAAGAGCATTAAAAGATGTTACCATTAAACATGGTGGCGAATATTTTCCCAGTGCAGTTGGTGAGGTAAATGTGGTAACAAAAATGAAAGCAGTTAATGCAGTAATTGGCGGCGAAGGAAATGGAGGAATTATTGTTCCGGATTTACATTATGGCAGAGATGCTTTAATTGGTATCGCTTTATTTTTAACCCACTTGGCAAACAGTAAAAAAAGTAGCAAGCAATTAAGAAATACTTTTCCCGATTATTTTATCAGCAAAAATAAAATTACACTCGAAAAAAATGTTGATGTAAAAACCGTTTTTGATAAAATAAAATTGAAATATAAAAATCAACCCATCAATAATGAAGATGGTTTAAAAATTGAATTTGATACAGACTGGGTACATTTAAGAACCAGTAATACAGAGCCCATCATACGTATTTATGCCGAAAGTAATTTTGAAACAACGGCCGAGAATATTGCAAAAAAATTAATGAAAGATATCAGTGAAGTGATGTAACCCATCCATTAACTGCAACCTTTTTTATAAAACCTGAAACCCAATTTGGGCATGAGAATATATTTTGATAACGCCGCCACCACAGCATTAGATAAAGAAGTACTGGATACGATGATGCCGTACCTTACCGAAAAATTTGGAAATCCTTCTTCTATTTATTCTTATGGCAGAGAAACAAGGATGGCGATTGAACAGGCCAGAAAAACTGTAGCCAAAATTTTAAATGCTCATCCTGCCGAAATATTTTTTACGAGTGGTGGAACTGAAAGTACCAATACCGTTATAACTGCTGCAGTAAACGATTTGGGTTGCAAACACATCATCTCTTCTAAAATAGAACACCACGCCACTTTACATGCAGTTGAACATGCTGGCAAGTTGGATAAGGTAACGGTGAGTTATGTAAAACTATTACCAAACGGTCATGTTGATCTGGATGATCTTGAAAAATTACTGGCCGCTACAGAACAAAAAACATTGGTAACACTCATGCATGCCAATAATGAAATTGGCAATTTACTCAACATACATGCGGTGGGTGAATTATGCAAATTGTACAATGCAATTTTTCACAGCGATACGGTACAAACGGTTGGTCATTATCCATTTGATTTAAGAAATACACCCGTTCATTTTGTAACAGCTGCAGCACATAAATTTCATGGGCCAAAAGGAGTGGGCTTATTATACATCAACGAAAATGTAAGGATCAGTCCCTTTATACATGGTGGTGCTCAAGAAAGAAATATGAGAGCAGGCACCGAAAATTTGTATGGCATTGTTGGGTTTGCAAAAGCTTTGGAATTGGCGATGACAAATTATGAAACCGATAGTGCTTATATAGGTACTTTAAAATATTACATGCATCAGCAATTAAAAAAACATATTCCGGGAGTTGCTTTTAATGGCGATGTGCTTGGCGAAAGTTTGTATACGGTGTTGAATGTAAGTTTTCCTAAATCAGAAAAATCGGAGATGCTGCTGTTTAATCTCGACATCAATAATATTTGCGCAAGTGGTGGCAGTGCCTGTACAAGTGGTGCCGATGCAGGCTCTCATGTAATCCGATGCATCAACAACAATCCAAATCAATTGGCTGTTCGATTTAGTTTCTGCAAACACAATACAAAAAATGAAATTGATATTGTTGTTGAAAAGTTGAAAGAACTTATTTAATAAACTTTTTATAAAGCTTTATTTTCAAAAGCTTTTTTCAATAATATTATTTGCCCCATATGGTAGGCATCATGTTGTAAACATCCCATCAGCAACTGGTAATTGGTTTGCCCTTCTAGTAAAGAATTCTTTTCTAAATTTTCAGGATTAAAATGGATGATGGCACTACGGAGTAAATGATACGTTCTTTCAAAATCCATCGATGTTTGTTTCCAGGCTGCGGCATTCAATTGCTCCGGTAAAAGGAAATCTCTAAACGGTGGTGGGTTATGATCGCCGTTAAGCCTGTTAATAACAGTGCTGCGCCAGTAAATTAGATGAGCCGTTATTTGCCAGATATTATTGGTTTGTAAACTGATTTTTTTTGCCGCAGTGGTTGCATCAATTCCATAAAGGGCCTCTTTAAAATTGGTGCCAATCCAGCAATAGCCATGCTGTAAATCTGTAAAGAGTTTTACAATGCGGTTAATTTCAGTCATATTTTTTTCGCATTTATTTTACCAAATATAATGCAGGCTCATTAGATATGAACAGATGGAAAAATTGAAGGATCGTTTAACGCTAATCCCGATAACATAGTTTTTCAACCAACTCAACTGGCAATGCCGGCAACATTTTTTTATTAAATAAAAAGCTGTTGATTAATGCTACTTCTTTAAAAATATAATGCTTATCCATGGCAGCTTTTAAATAATCGATGCCACTGCTGCCACCGGTACCGCTTCGGTCGCCAATCATTCTTTTTACCATATTTACATGGCGGTAACGCCAACTGCCCAATTGGTTGTCAATTTCGAGTAAGGTATCTAATAATTGAAATGGCATTTCCAGCAAAGGATATTCCCTAAAAAGGCAAATGAAAAATGCCGACCTGCATGCTTTGGCACTAAGCATTCTGTTTTCAATTGTAGGTTCGTTATTAAAAGTTTTTTTAAAAGCTGTTTGGTTGTTCGTATCTGCCTCGGGTAAATTTTTCAGAAACAGGTATTCGCAATCGTTCCAGAATTTTGGCGATGCTGTATTTCCCGAAACAGGTTGGTAGTTTTGCCAATATTTTTCATCATTTATAAAAGGCATTCTTTCCAGCCAGGTATTTATTTTCTCCAATACTGAAACGGCATTTTCTGCTTCTTTTAAAATATCAACCTCCGCTTTTTTTAATTGAGAACTGTAAAATTGCTGGCCATGGCGATGATCAAATTTCAAACCCAAACTTGCCTCAATTTTTTTAAACTGCCAGCTTTGAAATCCCGATGCAGGCCTTACTTCATCCCTGAAACTTAAAAACTCCATCGGTGTCATGGTTTCTAAAATATCAATCTGACTAACGAGAATTTTTAAAATAACAGTAATGCGTTTTAACCGGTGCACAATTATGGAAAGATCCATATTGTCATTGAGGGTTTCGTTACCCATAATTTTTGAAATGGAATCAATTTCAAATTGCACTTGCTTAAACCACAATTCATAGGTTTGATGAATAACCACAAAAAGCATTTCATCGTGGGCGTACTCTTTTCCTTCTTTAAAACTTTCGGGAGATTGGGCGTTTAAAATTTTATCGAGTTGTAAATATTCGTCGTAATGCAAATTCATGGCAATTGTTATTTTAAAATTTCAGAAGCAGCAAGTTAATTAACTTATCTCTTTAAAATAAAATTGGCAGTTTTGACTTTTGACTTTTGATTTTATAAAACTGTTATCGCAATAAAACCGTACTTCCTTTTTGCTCAAACTTTTGTCCGGTTTCACTATCCGTATAAACAAGGTACCATACGTAGGTTCCGGGATCTTGCGGATTTCCTTTAAAAGTTCCATCCCATTTTATTTGCCAATTATTGGTTTCAAATATTTTTTGTCCACCCCGATTGTAAACTACAAATTTTAAATCTTTTGTTTTATAGGCATTGGTAGGATAGAGGTAATCATTCAATCCGTCGCCATTTGGAGTAAATGCTGCTGGAATGGCGATATAACAATTGCCCACCACCCGTATACTACGAAATGCAGTGTCAGCACAGCCTATATCGTTTTTCACAATCAGTCTTACTGGTAAATCTTTAAACGTATTGTTATTGAATGGCGGATAAAACTGTGGTACCGGTACTTGCATCAAACTGCTGTTTCCATTGCCGAAATCCCACTCCCAATAATTAACCCGGTTAAAACTTTTTTCTTTAAAAATTGCAGGATCGGATGGGCAAACAACTGCAGTGCCTTCGAATACAGCATGCAATTCATTATCGAGTAAAATTGTATTTAATGAAGTAGAATCGCTGCAAGTACCATTGCTAACAATTATACGAGCCGATTTATTTCCAAACTGATTATAGATGATGGAAGTGTCTTTTGAAATACTA
>JANPAP010000021.1:0-19883 GCA_031429975.1 Chitinophagaceae bacterium | reverse complement strand
GTAACTTTTCCTTCATTCATTAAAACACCCAGCCGCCAATTCATCAATTGCGCCTTGGTGATTTCGGTAACCATCTCGGCCAGTTTTTTTTGCTGCAATTGAAATCCGCCAATGGGTCTGCCAAACTGAACTCTTTCTTTTGAATAGTTTAAAGCGATATCATAACAATCCATTGCAGCACCAATGGCGCCCCATGCAATACCGTAACGGGCCTTGGTTAAACAACCCAATGGCCCCTTCAATCCTTTTACATTTGGTAAAATATTTTCTTTGGGAACTTTTACATTATCAAAAACCAACTCGCCGGTGGCCGAAGCCCTCAGGCTCCATTTGCCATGGGTAGTTGGTGTGCTGAAACCTTCCATGCCTCTTTCCACAATCACTCCCTGAATTTCGTCCTGTTCGTTTCTTGCCCAAACCACTGCCACTTGCGAAAATGGTGCATTGCTGATCCACATTTTTGCGCCATTTAAAATTACATGGTCGCCGGCATCTTTAATATTGGTAAGCATACTGCTGGGATCACTGCCATGATCGGGTTCGGTTAATCCAAAACATCCCAGCCATTCGCCACTGGCCAGCTTGGGTAAATATTTATTGCGCTGTGCCTCGCTGCCATATTGATAAATGGGAAACATCACCAGCGAACCCTGCACCGATGCTGTGCTGCGTACGCCGCTGTCGCCACGTTCCAGTTCCTGCATCATCAATCCGTACGAAATATAATCCAATCCGCCGCCACCATATTGCTCGGGTACGGTTGGCCCAAAGCAGCCAAGGTCGCCCATTTGCTTTACAATCTGATTGGGAAATTCTGCCCGTTGTGCATAGTCTTCTATGATGGGGGAAATTTCTTTTTTTACATAATTGCGAACACTCTCTCTGATTAATTTATGCTCTTCGGTGAGCAGTTCATCTACATTAAAATAATCAGGACTTTGAAAATTGTCTGTCTTGGCAGCCATAAAATTTTTTTAAAGGTTTGTCCCGGTTCCCTAAAATGGGTGAGGGATTTTTTTTGCAATCTATTATTTGGGGCAGAATTATTTAAACTGAAAGTTGCTGATAATTATACCCTGTTTGTGAGTTATTTTACGCCGCAAATATAAGTCGCTTCTGCCATTAAGGTTTATTTTGTTGTACAATTAAAAGATGTATTGATAAACGGGAACAGTTTGGAGATTGTATTGGTATTTTGTTTTGTTTGCGCTGTATTTTGTTGTAAGAATTTTAATTGTTGCTTTAAATAAATTGAAAATTGCAAATGCCTATTTTTGATTGGTGTTTGTAAAGAAGGCTTTTTAAATTTGATTATTCAACCAAGAAAAAATCTTTTAAAATGAAACTGATTTTTAAAATTCGCCTGCTGATTGTTTTTTTTATGCTGGCGCTGATATTGAGTGGCATTACAGCTAGTCCGGTTGAGACTGAATTAAGATGGTTGTTGGCCCATCCATCATTAGTACCAACATTTGCAGAAAACTGGTTGCAACAAGTTTACGCTGCATTGGTGGAAACCAATTCAAAATATCCTATGCTGGCTTATGGTTTCGACTGGCTGGCATTTGCACATATTGTAATTGCATCGGCATTTATCGGGCCGTTTAAAGACCCGGTTAAAAACAGCTGGATCATTGACTGGGCCATCATTTCCTGCTTTGCAGTTTTGCCACTGGCATTTATTGCAGGCCCCATCCGGCATATTCCTATGTTTCATATTTTAATTGATTGCAGTTTTGGAATGCTGGGTTTAATTCCATTATTTATCTGCAGAAACTGGATTAAAAAACTAGCACTACAACCATGCATATAAAAACCTATCTGGCTTTAGGCGATAGCTACAGTATTGGAGAACAAGTAAGTCTTACTGAAAGTTTTCCTTATCAAACTGTGCAATTATTGCGGCAGGCCGGATTGCAGGTTGCTGCACCTGAAATTATTGCCAGCACTGGATTTACAACCGATGAACTGGATGCTGTAATTTACCCGGCAGCATTATTAAATCAATACGATTTTGTAAGTTTATTAATTGGTGTAAACAACCAATACAGGGGCAGGTCGGTTGAAAATTTTGAAATTGAATTTGAAAATTTATTGCAAAAATCCATTCAGTTTGCAGCAGGAAATTGCAAGGCAGTTTTTGTTTTATCAATTCCCGATTGGGGCATTACACCCTTTGCAGAAGGAAGGGATACCGCAACAATTGCTACTGAAATTGATGCCTACAATGCAGTGTGCAAAAGCATTGCTGCAAAATACAAGGTTAACTATTTAGATATAACCAGCTCACAAAGATTAGATGGTAATCAAATCGATTTTTTGGCTGCTGATCAATTGCATCCTTCTGCAAAGGAATATGCAAAGTGGGCCGCAATGCTTAGTGAAAAAATTCTTTCAGCAAATTAATTATCTATTTCGCAACAAATTCTGCAACGGGGTTCGTACACATCTTTTTCGCCCAATAATATCTGCCCTTCGGTTTTTGTTTTGCGGTAACTGATGTTAGCAATGTTACCACACTTTACACAAATGGCGTGCAGCTTGGTAATATAATCGGCAGTGGCCAACAGGTTGGGCATTTGGCCAAAAGGTTTGCCCTGATAATCCATATCCAAACCTGCAACAATTACCCGAATACCTTTAAACGCCAGTTGTTCGCAAACATTTGCAATTTCTGAATCAAAAAACTGAGCCTCGTCGATGCCCACCACATCTACATCATTGGCCAGTAACAAAATATTTTGAGAGCTGTCAACCGGCGTGCTGTGAATAAAATTGGTATCGTGACTTACAATTTTTACTTCATCATAACGGGTATCAATAGCCGGTTTAAAAATCTCAACTTTCAGGTTGGCAATCTTTACTCTTTTTAGTCTGCGGATCAATTCTTCTGTTTTTCCACTGAACATACTGCCACAAATCACCTCAATCCATCCACGGCGTTCACCTCTATAATTTGGTTCGATAAACATTTATATAATTATTTTAAATTACTGTATGTAACTTTATTGCAACGATTGCAAAGATTAAGGTTTTGAAGCATTCACCAAAACAAATTTCTGCAGTACTATTTAAAGTTGAAAATTAAAGTGAATATGGATCGAGTGGAAACGCTTATACAAAAACTACAAGAACAATTTGAGCAAGGTGCTACAGCCGGGCAGTTATTGCTTACAGCACAAATGTTGCAACACGAATTGGTACATCTACAATCTCAAACTCCTGATGCGTTAAAAAATGTTACGGTTTCGATGCCTGTTAATAATAATCTTGAGGAAATTAAAATTGAAACTCCAAAAGTTGAATTCGTTCCGGTTGAGGAAGAAAGAATTGTACAGGTTTTGCAATTGGATGAAGCAGAAGTGGAGGCCGAGTTGGATGAGATAAAACGCAATGCAGCACTGATGCAGCATATGAGCGGCAAAAGCAAACCCCAGTTGTTATTTGATATGGGCGAAGATGAAATACCTACTTTGCCAAGACAGGAAATAAATGCTCCCAAAGAAATTAATGAAATTGTAAATACAGAAAACAGTTCACGGAATGATAATTTAAAAACACCGGTAATTGAATTGAGTAATAAACTTGCTGAAGGACCTATTAAAGATTTAAAAAAAGCCATCGGTATCAACGATCGGTTTTTATATATTAATGAATTATTCAGGGGCGATGAAGTAATGTATGAACGCAGCATTAAAACCATCAACAGTTTTTCTATCTGGCCCGAAGCAGAATATTGGATACGAAGGGAATTAAAAACAAAACTAGGCTGGATCGATTCCGATGCCACCGTTATTCAATTTGATCAATTAATTAAAAAACGGTTTTCCTGAATAAATGCCATAATATTTTTTGTAGCGCCTTGTTTTGAATAAACATATTTTTTTGCAAGGGCTCCTTTTTCCTCCAGCAATTTTTCGTTGTTCCATAATTCGTTCATAACTTTTTCCAGTTCCAATGCACTGCCAATACTGATGGCTGCTCCAATTTCAACCAGTTCTACAGCTTCCGCAAATTTTTCATATTCTGGGCCAAAAATTATGGGTTTGCCAAACACGGCTGCTTCTAAAATATTGTGAATGCCATCTTCTGCAAATCCGCCACCAATATAGGTTATATGGGCATACTGGTAAAGTTTGGAAAGCATTCCAATATTGTCAATTATTAAAACATGGCAATCATTAATCAACGCCTCGTTTTCTAAAATTTTACTAAAAAAAACAGCGCCGGTAAAAGTTTCTTTTACATCGTACAAATTAAATTCATCTATTTCATGCGGCGCAATAATGAATTTAATGGCCGGATTGTTTTTTACATAATGCACCAATTCGGCTTCATCATCATCCCAGGTACTGCCGGCAACAATTACTTTACTGTTGCCACAAAATTTTTCAATTATTGGAATGGGTTTAAAGTGTTTAGCAATTTCAATTACCCTATCAAAACGGGTATCGCCACTGATGCTGATATTTTTTTTGATTCCAACGGTTGATAGCAAGGTTGCAGATTCGGGGTTTTGAACAAAGAAATGCGAAAAGCTTTGAAGCATTTCAATCCAGATTTTACCATACCATTTAAAGAAAGGTTGATTTTTTCTAAAAATTCCCGACACCATCAATACCGGAATATTTCTTTTTTTTAATTCGGTGAGATAGTAATACCAAAACTCATATTTAACCCATAATACCAAACCCGGATTAATAGCATCAATTAATTTTGATGCATTTTTTTCAGCATCCATGGGTAAATAAAAAATGTAATCGGCACCCGGATAGTTTTTTCTTATTTCAAATCCTGATGGAGAAAAAAAACTCAATACAATTTTATGCTGAGGGTATTGAATCCGGACGGCTTCAAGCAATGGCCTTCCTTGTTCAAATTCGCCTAAGCTGGCACAATGCATCCAAATCGTTTTTTGTGTTGAATCGAAAGATGGAAATTGCTTGCGGCCTTCAATCCATTGCCTCGCTTTTTTATTCCAATTGAAAGCTATTTTTATTCCAAGTGGATAAAAGAATAAGAATAATTGATAAAATATTTTTCCCACTGTAATTTTTTATAACAAATCTAATGGCATTTTTTTTAATCTTATCCTTATTGAGATTGTATTGAACTTGAAACTTGTAACTAAAACCCTATTACTTATCTTTGCCCACGTTAAAAAAATGAATATGCAGCCTATACAAATGGTAGATACTAAAACACAGTATCAAAATATTAAAAAATTAATTGACGAAGCTGTAATTGGCGTGTTGGAAAGTTCCATGTTTATAGGAGGCGATAAGGTTACCGGTTTTGCAAAAAACCTAGCTACTTACAATGGCAGCAAACATGTAATTCCTTGTGCCAATGGTACCGATGCCCTGCAAATTGCCATGATGGCGCTTGGTTTACAACCCGGCGATGAAATCATTACGCCTTCTTTTACCTATATCGCTTCGGTTGAAACTGCAGCATTATTAAATCTTAAACCCGTTTTTGTAGAGGTTGATCCCAATACATTTTGTATAGATGTTGCTGCTATTGAAAAAGCCATCACGCCAAAAACAAAAGCAATTGTACCGGTTCATTTGTATGGGCAAGCAGCCGATATGGAAAAGATTATGGAAATTGCCAATCGCCATAATTTATTTGTAATTGAAGATAATGCCCAGGCAATTGGTTGTGATTATACTTTTAGCGATGGAAGGGTTAAAAAAACAGGATCTATAGGCCATATTGGATGTACGTCTTTTTATCCTTCCAAAAATTTAGGAGCCTATGGCGATGGCGGGGCAATATTTACGGATGACGATGCGTTAGCTGTAAAATTAAAAATGATTGCCTCACACGGGCAAAGTAAAAGGTATTATCATGATGTGGTAGGTTGTAACTCAAGATTAGATGCCATACAGGCTGTGATTTTGGATATCAAACTAAAACAACTGGATTTGTATACAGCTGCTCGTAGAAAAGCTGCAGGAATTTATGATCGGGCATTTGCCAACCAGGCTAATATTTCAACTCCTTTCAGGGCGGCCTACAGCAATCATGTTTTCCATCAGTATACTTTGAAATTAGAAAATATTGACAGGGATGCAATGCATAATTATCTTGCAGAAAAAGGAGTTCCATCCATGATCTATTATCCGGTGCCTTGCCATAAACAAAAAATGTTTGATGCTTTTGGAGGTGGTAATTATGATTTACCAATAACAGATAAGCTAACTGAAAAAGTGATTTCATTACCCATGCATACTGAGTTAGATGAAGCACAACAAAGTTTAATTATTAATGAAGTACTTGCCTTTGCAAATAAATAGTAACCCAAAAAATTATTAATTATGAAGATTGCTGTAGTTGGAACAGGTTATGTAGGATTAGTGTCTGGAACCTGTTTTGCCGAAACCGGTAACCAGGTTATTTGTGTAGATATTGATGCAAAAAAAGTTGAAAAGTTATCAAATGGTACGGTTACTATTTATGAACCGGGGCTTGAAAAAATATTTTTGCGAAACACCAAAGAGGGGCGCTTAAAATTTACTACTTCGCTTGAAGAAGCTGTAGAGGATGCCCAGGTAATTTTGCTGGCTTTGCCTACACCTCCCGGTGAAGATGGTAGTGCAGATCTTAAATATATTTTAGGTGTGGCCGATCATTTAGGTAAAATAATAAAAGAGTATAAAGTAATTGTTGATAAAAGTACAGTACCAGTTGGTACCGCCGATAAAGTACATGCGGCCATTGCAAAAAATGCAACCGTAGATTTTGATGTGGTAAGTAATCCTGAATTTTTAAGAGAAGGGGTAGCCGTAAATGATTTTATGAAACCCGATAGGGTTGTGATTGGAACCACATCAGAAAGAGCTAAGGAAGTGATGAATGATTTGTACGCACCGTTTGTTCGCCAGGGTAATCCATTAATTTTTATGGATGAAAAAAGTGCAGAGCTAACAAAATATGCAGCCAATTCATTTTTAGCTACCAAAATTACTTTTATGAATGAGGTTGCAAGATTGTGTGAATTATTTGATGCGGATGTTGACCAGGTAAGAAAAGGATTGGGCGCCGATGATAGAATTGGAAGGCGTTTTCTTTTTCCAGGTATCGGTTATGGTGGAAGTTGTTTTCCTAAAGATGTACAGGCACTGGCCAAATCATCCAGAGATGTAAATTATAAATTTGAAATTCTGGATGCAGTAATGCGGGTAAATGAAAAACAGAAATTACACCTGATGCCTAAAATAAATGCCTATTTTAATAATGATTTAAAAGGTAAAAAAATTGCATTATGGGGCTTGGCATTTAAGCCTAATACAGATGATGTCAGAGAGGCACCGGCATTGTATATGATAAAAGAATTTCTTGCTGCAGGGGCATCTGTAACGGCTTACGATCCGGAAGCTATGAAAAATGTAAAAGAATTATTGGGCGATACGATTAGTTTTACAGACAATCAATACGAACCATTGCAGGATGCAGATGCATTGGTAATTGCTACTGAGTGGAATGAATTTAGAACACCTGATTTTGAAAAAATCGCTTCATTATTAAAAAATAAAGCCATTTTTGACGGAAGGAATCTTTTTGATTTGGAGCAGATGGAAGAACTGGATTACCATTACGTAAGTATTGGCAGAAGAGTAATTAATTAATTGTAAGCAAGCGCTTATATATACCTAAGGATACATGAAACCACAATCATCATTATCCCAAATTATTTAAATGGCAACAAAAAGAATTTTAATTACAGGTGCAGCCGGCTTTTTAGGGTCGCATCTTTGCGATCGGTTTATAAAAGAAGGATTCCATGTAATTGGCATGGATAATTTAATAACAGGCGATCTGAAAAACATTGAACATCTTTTTAAATTAAAAGAGTTTGAATTTTACCATCACGATGTTTCTAAATTTATTCACGTTTCGGGTAAATTAGATTATATTCTAAACTTTGCATCACCGGCTAGTCCGATCGATTATCTGAAAATTCCAATCCAGACATTAAAAGTGGGTTCGTTAGGAACACATAATTGTTTGGGTTTGGCCTTAGCAAAAAATGCAAGAATATTGGTGGCAAGTACCAGCGAGGTTTATGGCGATCCGGTTGTACATCCTCAAAATGAAGAATATTGGGGCAATGTAAATCCGGTAGGTCCTAGAGGTGTTTATGATGAAGCCAAAAGGTTTCAGGAAGCGATGACGATGGCTTATCACACTTTTCATAATGTAGAAACCCGGATCGTTAGAATTTTTAATACCTATGGCCCCAGAATGCGGCTGAATGACGGAAGAGCATTACCGGCATTTATAGGCCAGGCCTTACGTGGCGAGGATTTAACGGTTTTTGGCGATGGTAGCCAAACCCGTAGTTTTTGTTATGTAGATGATTTGGTAGAAGGTATTTACAGATTGCTGATGAGTGATTATGCCCTGCCGGTTAATATTGGTAATCCAGATGAAATTTCTTTAAAAGATTTTACTGAAGAAATTATAAAACTTACCGGAACATCTCAAAAAATTGTTTACAAACCTTTACCAAAAGATGATCCAAAACAGCGCCAGCCAGATATTACAAAAGCAAAAGAGTTATTAAACTGGCAACCAAAAGTTGATAGGGCAGAGGGTTTAAGAATAACCTACGAATATTTCAAATCCTTACCTACCGAAGAATTGTATAAATTGCCAAAAGAATTCGAAAAGAAAAATTAATTATTTCAATTTATTTATAGATTAATGTACCAGAACTTACTTGATAAAAAAAAGACACTCGCCGTTATCGGATTGGGTTATGTGGGTTTGCCCATTGCATTGGAATTTGCAAAAAAAATAAAAGTGATTGGTTTTGATATCAACGCCAAAAGGGTAGAGATGATGCGGAATGGAATTGACCCCAGCCAGGAATTGGTAAAGGAAGATTTTGATGGTTGTGATATTGAATTTACCAACGATCTGGATGTTTTACGGCAGGCAAATTTTTTTATTGTTGCCGTGCCAACACCGGTTGATGAACACAATGTACCCGATTTAGTGCCAGTGCAAAGAGCTAGCGAAACCATTGGAAAGGTAATAAAGAAAGGCGACTATGTTGTTTTTGAAAGTACTGTTTATCCCGGTTGTACCGAAGAAGATTGTTTGCCAATTATTGAAGGGTTATCCGGATTAAAAAATATCATTGATTTTAAAACCGGTTATTCTCCCGAAAGAATTAATCCGGGTGATAAAGAACATACACTCGCCAAAATTATAAAAGTTGTAAGTGGTTGCGATGAAGAATCGCTGGAGCTTGTTGCAAAAGTGTATGAATTGGTAGTTACTGCCGGCGTTCATAAAGCATCCAGTATTAAAGTTGCCGAAGCTGCAAAAATTATTGAGAATACACAAAGAGATTTAAATATTGCGTTGATGAATGAACTCTCCATCATCTTCAACAGGATGAACATAAATACTTTTGAAGTGTTGGAGGCAGCAGGTACCAAATGGAATTTTTTAAAGTTTCAACCGGGGCTTGTAGGCGGCCACTGTATTGGCGTTGACCCTTATTATCTTACTCACAAATCAAAAGAACTGGGTTATGATAGCCAGGTAATTTTAGCTGGCAGGGTTATTAACGATGGCATGGCAAGTTATGTTGCAAAAAAAGTTTTGCGTCATATTATTCAACACAATGGCAATGTAAAAGATGCTAAAGTTTTGGTGATGGGAGCTACATTTAAAGAAAATGTAAGTGACATTCGAAATAGTAAAGTAGCTGATGTGGTTAAAGAATTAAAATCGTTTTCATTAAATGTTGATGTTACCGATCCACATGCCGAAAGTGAAGAACTGATGCATGAATATGGGTTTGAATTGACTGCTAAAATTGCGGATGATTACGATGCCATTTTAATTACGGTTCCCCATAATGCATACAAAAATATGGATGATGCTTATTTTACCAGCATTACCAAACCAAATGCTTTGATTGCCGATTTAAAAGGCATTTTTAGAAAAGAAATAAAAACCAGAGTTTACTGGAGTTTATAATTTTTTTGAATCAAATAATTGAATGCAGGTTTATTTTTTTAAACTGCTTAAATAATAATTATCAGTAAAAATAGTATTTGCTGTTTTGCAAATAAAGGCAACGGGGTTTATGAGCAATATCTTTCACACAAACAGTTTAAGCCAATCTTCTTTTTTGGTTACAGGGGGTGCTGGATTTATAGGCAGCCATATTGCAGAGTACCTGTTAAAAAATAATGCGAAAAAGGTGAGGGTGTTGGATAATATGGTGAATGGAAAAGTTGCCAATCTGGATGTTTTACGCCAGTATGATGCATTCGAATTTATTGAAGGAGATATCCGCAATTTAGAAACCTGCCAACTTGCTTGCAATGGTATGGATTATGTTAGTCACCAGGCTGCATTGGGTTCAGTACCCCGATCTATTTTAGAACCTGTATATTTTAACGACGTAAATGTAAACGGCTTTGTAAATATTCTTAAGGCCGCTGTTGAAAATAAAGTAAAACAATTTGTGTATGCTTCTTCATCTTCCGTTTATGGCGATGAACCTACTTTACCAAAAATAGAAGATAGGATAGGAAATTGTATGTCGCCTTATGCGGCTACAAAAAAAACCAACGAATTATATGCCCAGGTTTTTGCTGATGTATATGGCATAAATGTTTTAGGGTTTAGGTACTTTAATATTTTTGGTCCAAGGCAGGATCCTGATGGGCCATACGCTGCCGTTATTCCACTTTTTGTAAAAGGCATTATGAAAAATACGCCGGTTTACATTAATGGTGATGGGGAGCAAACCCGTGATTTTACTTTTGTTGATAATGCTGTGCAGGTAAATATAAAAGGCATGCTTACGCAAAATAAGGATGCTGTAAATAAAGTATACAACGTGGCAGTTGGCGAAAATTATACAGTTAATTTTTTATTCAATGCCTGTAAGAATTATTTAAAAAGCAATGTGGCTGCTAGTTTCAGGGAGCCAAGAGCCGGTGATATCCGAAATTCATTAGCCGATATTTCATTAGCAAAAAATTTACTGGGCTATCAACCATCAAAAAGATTTGAAGATGGCTTATTAAATACCATCGAATTTTTTAAAGAAAGATATTCAGCATAACAATAAATTTTATCAGCCAATTATACATTATCAATTCTCAATAAATGCCATTCAGCAAAACAACCATTCCGGGATTATTAATTTACGAACCAACCGTTTTTGAAGACAGCCGTGGTTATTTTTTTGAAAGTTATAATGAGCAGGTATTTTTAAATGAAGGCATTGATATAAAATTTGTGCAAGACAACCAGGCTCAATCTTCTTATGGAGTTATCCGTGGTTTGCATTTTCAACTGGCTCCTTATGCACAAACAAAATTAATAAGAGTATTAAGTGGCAGCATATTGGATGTAGCGGTTGATGTAAGGCTTGAATCGCCTACTTACGGACAGGTTTATACATTTGAATTATCTGCCGAAAATAAAAAACAATTATTGGTGCCAAAGGGGTTTGCACATGGCTACTCTGTATTAAGCGAAACTGCTGAAGTGATGTATAAATGCGATGCATTTTACAACAAGCAAAGCGAAGGCGGATTGTTATACAATGACCCGAAACTTAAAATAGATTGGCAAATTATTGCAGGCAAAGAAATTGTTGCGGAAAAAGATTTACTGCATCCGGGTATTGATAACTGTATTAATAATGTTGTTTTTAATGGTTGATTTATTTTTTACCCCGTAGTTGCAGCATTGGCTTTTTATTGATAAAATTAGTTTAGCAAAAGAAAATTAGCATGTCAAATAAAACCATTTTAATAACAGGTGCTAATGGGCAGTTAGGCAACGAAATGCAGGCTATTGCAGCATCTTCTCCCAATTATAATTTTTTATTTACCGATAAAGAGGAGCTTGCAATTGATGACCTGAATGCATTGCAGGAATTTTTCAAACTACAACCCATTTATTTTTGTGTTAATTGTGCTGCTTACACTGCAGTAGATAAAGCCGAATCGGAAATGGAATTGGCGAATCGGATTAATGGATTAGCCGTGGGTTATCTGGCAGCTGTTTGCAAAGAAAATAATTCCGGGTTTATTCATATTTCTACCGATTATGTTTTTGATGGAGCAGCCGATTCTCCGTATGTAGAAAATCATCCGGTTAATCCGGTAAATGCATACGGTACTACAAAATTAAATGGGGAAGTACTTGCCCAGCAAAATAATCCGGCAACAATCATCATCCGAACTTCGTGGGTGTATTCTTTTTTTGGGAATAATTTTGTAAAAACAATGTTGCGGTTGATGAAGGAAAGAGAAAGCTTAAATGTTGTAAGCGATCAATTAGGTTGCCCCACTTATGCAGCAGATCTTGCAGCAGCCATTATGAAAATTATTGAATCAAATTCCACCGAAAAAAATATTGCAGGCATTTATCATTACTCCAACCGGGGTGTTACCAACTGGCATGAATTTGCAATGGCTATAAAAGAATTTTCTGGTAGTAATTGTATCGTAAATCCAATAACAACCTCACAGTACCCAACGCCTGCAAAGCGGCCACAGTACTCGGTTATGGATACATCAAAAATTCAACAAACATTTAATCTTCAAATACCGGAGTGGAAAGAAAGCTTGAAAATTTGTATCGATAAGTTGTTGAAATAAAAAATCAAAAGTAAAAAGTCAAAACCAAAAACTTATAACTCTTAATTCTTAACTCGTAATTCGTAATTCTTAACTCTTAATTCTTAATTGCTGCTTACTGTTTATTCCGGATATAAATCAACTTAGTACTTCCCTTATCTGTTTCTCTTTTATCAATTTCAAACTGTGTTAATGATTTAAACATGGGCGTAAGCTTTTGAAATCCATAATTTCTGGGATCAAAGTTGGGTTGTTTTTTCAGCAACAAATTTCCAACATCACCTAAAAAAGCCCATCCGTTTTCATCCGCTAAATCATCAATCGTGCTGGAAAGTAATTGCAAGGTTTTCCTGTTCAATTTGTCAAACGAAACCTTGGGTTCAGCTTTGCTGGATGTTTTACTAACCGTAGTACTTTCTGTTTCATCTGGTACAGAAATAACTTCCATGTAAATAAATTTATCGCAGGCAACAATGAATGGATTGGGTGTTTTTTTTTGTCCTATACCAAACACTTTCATACCCGCCTCCCTCAGTCTGGTGGCCAGTCTGGTGAAATCACTGTCGCTGGATACAATGCAGAAGCCATCTACCTTTCCTTTATATAAAATATCCATCGCATCAATAATCAAGGCGCTGTCGCTGGAGTTTTTTCCGGTGGTATAACTGTATTGTTGAATGGGGGTAATAGCATTTTCCAACAACACTTTTTTCCATCTCGAAACATGTGGATTGGTCCAGTCGCCATAAATTCTTTTAAAAGTGGGTGTGCCATATTTTGCAATCTCTTCCATCATGCCTTTTACATTGCTCGAAGGCACATTGTCTGCATCAATTAATACCGCCAGTTTAATATCTTTTTGTAATTCCATATCACAATTTAAATATTTTATATTAAGAATATTAATTGAGTTGGTATTTAGATTAGTTCAACACCGGCATTGCTTTTTACATAGCTTTGCTGCCATATATGAAACTCTTTCAAACCAACAGTAAAATTATTATCACCTGCAGCAATCGTATTGCTCCTTTTTTGCAAAAAGAAGTAGAGGCGCTGGGCTTTAAACCGGTACGGATTTTTAAAACTGGTGTTGAATTATTGGGCAGTATGCAAGATTGCATTCAGCTCAATTTAAAATTGCGTTGTGCCAGCCAGGTATTGTTTTTAGTAAAACAATTTAATGCCTACAATGCCGATGAATTGTATAAGGCATTGATTGATTTTGAATGGAAAAATATTATAGCAGCCGATGGTTATTTTTCTATCACGAGCAATGTTGATAATGAAACCATCAACAACTCTTTATTTGCAAATGTAAAAGTAAAAGATGCCATTGTAGATTATTTCCGCAATGCAACCGGCAGCAGGCCAAACTCGGGCCCGGCGCTGGATAAGGCTGTTATTCATTTGTATTGGAAAGATGAATCGGCAGAAATATTTGTTGATACTTCAGGAGAAACTTTATCCAAACACGGGTATCGTAAAATTCCGGGAAAAGCACCAATGCTGGAAGCATTGGCAGCAGCAACTTTGCTGGCTACAAAATGGGACCGGCAATCGCCTTTTATCAATCCCATGTGTGGTTCATCAACAGTTGCCATTGAAGCAGCATTGCTTGCAACCAATCGTATGCCGGGTCTGTACCGCAGCAATTATGCTTTTATGCATTTAGTTGGATTTGAAAACGAAATGTACCAGCAACAACGCAATGCATTAGAGGAAGCCATTAAAGAAGTGCCGGGCTTACAAATTATTGCAGCTGATATCAGCAAGGATGCCATCAATATTTCAAAGATAAATGCAGGCGCTGCCGGGGTTGAAAGTTTAATAAGTTTTGAAGAAGGTGATTTTGAAACAACCACTATTCCGGCTGATCAACCTGGGGTAATTTATTTTAATCCGGAGTACGGCGACAGGTTGGGCGATGAAGCTGAACTGCAGATTACCTACAAAAGGATGGGCGATTTTATGAAACAAAAATGCAAAGGTTATTCCGGTTATATTTTTACAGGTAATTTAGAATTGGGAAAAAAGATTGGATTAAAACCTGCCAGACGAATTGAATTTTACACCAGCAAAATTGATTGCCGTTTATTTGAATACGAATTGTATGCAGGCAGCAGGGAGAAGGAGAAGGTTTAAAGGTAGCTTTCTTTAAGGGGCAAATCAAAAGTAAAAATTCAAAAATCAAAAGCAAATGTTCAATAATCAATTTTCAAGCATCCAGTATCCAGTATCCAGTATCCAGCATCCAGTATCCAGTATCCAGCATCCAGCATCACTAATTCTTAAATCATGAAAGAAATTCTTCAACAATACGCCGCTTATAATTTATGGGCAAATCATAAAATAATAGATGCCCTAAAATTATTGAATGATGAACAAATCAATCAGGAAATAACAAGCAGCTTTCCCAGTATTTTTAAAACCGTTTTACATTTATTAGATGCAGAAAGTATTTGGTGGCAACGATTAAAACTACAGGAGCACATTGAAGTGCCCAGCCAGTTATTTGCTGGAAATTTTACGGAGCTTCAAAAAAAATTATTACAGCAATCAGCTTTATTTGATGAATGGGTTAGCAATGCCAATGAGCATCAGTTGCAACATGTGTTTGCCTACCAGCGTAGCAAATCGGAGCAACACAAACAACAGGTAGGGCAGGCGTTATTGCATCTTTTTAATCATGGTGCTTATCATCGGGGGCAGATAATTACCATGCTGCGGCAACTGGGCGTTACAAATGTTCCGTCAACAGATTTCAATGTTTTTATCAGGCAAAAAAAATAATTAAAATAAAAAGAGGCTGTCTCAAAAGTGTCTTTTTTAACCGCGGAGACGGAGAGGCGCAGAGAAATAAAGTTTATTCAACCTGTAAAATCTGAGTCTCTCCGTTTCTGCGGTTATTTTTTGGGCTTATGAGACAGCCTTTTTTTAGGGATCAAGTTTTATTTATTGAGTGTTGTAAGCCCACTGAATTAAGGTAGCGCCCCAGGTAAAACCACCACCAAAAGCAGCCAATACAATTTTATCGCCTTTGTTTAATTGTTTTTCCCACTCCCATAAACAAAGTGGAATAGTGGCTGCAGTTGTATTTCCAAAACGTTGAATATTCAACATCACTTTTTCATGTGGAAGTCCCATGCGGTTGGCTGTAGCATCAATAATTCTTTTATTGGCCTGGTGTGGTACCAGCCATGCAATATCATCGCCGGTTAAATTATTTCTTTGCAATAAATCAAAAGCAGCATCCGCCATTCCTTTTACAGCAGCTTTAAAAACCGGTTGCCCTTCCTGAAAAACAAAATGTTCTTTTGCATCAATCGTTTCATGCGATGCTGGTTTTACCGAACCACCTGCTTTCATGTGCAGGTATGCTTTTCCACTGCCATCACTTTTTAATAAACTGTCTTTTACACCATCTTCATCAGCACTTGGTTCCAATAAAACGGCACCGGCACCATCACCAAAAATAATGCAGGTAGCCCGGTCGGTATAATCCACAATGGCACTCATTTTATCGGCGCCTATTACTACTACTTTTTTATAACGGCCACTTTCAATTAATGCCGCACCGGTGGTAAGCGAATATAAAAAACCAGAGCATGCTGCACTTAAATCAAAACCCCATGCATTTACGGCACCTATTTTATCGCAAATAATATTAGCGGTTGCCGGAAAAACCATATCCGGAGTTACGGTACCGCAAATCACACAATCAATTTCATCAGGATTAATTCCTCTTTTTTTACAAAGTTCTAAAACAGCCGGCACGGCCATATCAGAAGTTCCCAGGCCTTCTCCTTTTAAAATTCTTCTTTCTTCAACACCGGTTCTCGATTTTATCCATTCATCATTGGTATCCACCATCGTTTCCAGTAATGCATTGGTAAGCCTGTATTCTGGAACATAGCCGCCAACTGCTGTAATTGCTGCCGTAATTTTTTGCATTGTTACTTAAATTTAGATTTGCTTTTTACAGATTTATAAATTCATTTCCGGCAAAAATAACGGAAATATAACAAGCTTCATTTTCGGACTTTTTAAACACAATTTTCCTTATTTTCGCTTTTAACTTGAATTTACTATGTATGCATACCTCCAGGGAAAATTTACTTTCAAAAATCCAGCCCAGGTTTATATTGATGTAAATAATGTAGGTTACGAGGTAAATATCAGTTTAAATACATACACATTTATTCAAAATTTACCGGAGGGTAAATTGTATACGTATCTTCAAATAAAGGAAGATGGGCATACTTTATTTGGTTTTTTTGACAAGGAGGAAAAGGAAATATTTATACAATTGATCAGTGTATCCGGTATTGGTGCAACAATTGCAAGAATGATGTTGTCTCACCTTAAACCCGATGAAGTGAGCAGGGCGATTGTACAAGGCAACATAAAGTTGTTGGAAAGCATCAAAGGAATTGGTAAGAAAACCGCTGAAAGATTAGTGTTGGAATTAAGAGATAAAGTGGGCAAAATTTCAAGTTCAGTTACCACTGGTACAGTAGCAGGCAATAGTTTACAGCAAGATGCGTTAAATGCATTGATAGCACTTGGCATTTCAAAACAACAGGCGGAGGCTTCAATTCAGAAAATTACCTTAACACAACCTAATATTGACAATTTAGAAGAACTAATAAAAAAAGCCCTTAAAACAATTTGATAGAATTTTACTTTAACTGATTACCGGATGTGTTTTAAAAGAAAATTAGTACCAGATTATGTTGGCTTTTTATTGGTATTTACTGGATTGTTGCCAGTTTTTGGTATGAATGTTCATGCTCAAAAAACACCGGCAGCTACTACTCCCGGTATTATTGATAGTACCCCTCCAAAAATTACGGGCACACTGCCTTTTCCCATTCACGACCGCAGGGGCGATTTTTTAAGTTCGGGTCAACGCAGCACCTACGATTTTAATACACCACCTAATATTACCGATTCAATTGCTTACGATCCGTTTACCCAGATGTATACGGTGTATGAAAAAATTGGCAATCACTATTATCGAACCCCAACCGCTTATACAGCTGAAGAATATTGGCAGATGAGAGGCAGGCAGGCCGAGATTGAATATTTTAGAAAAAGAGCCAATACCATGAATTTGCTTAACCGCAAATTGGCCAAGCCAAGACTTTCATTATATGATAATTTATTTAACCGGCTTTTTGGTAATGGCAAAATAGAAATCACGCCTCAAGGTAATGTGGATATTATGGCCGGTTACCAGGGGCAAAATATTAAAAATCCTACACTGCCCGAAAGAGCCAGAAAGAATGGTGGCTTTGATTTTAATATGAATGCCCAGGTAAATGTAAATGCCAATATTGGCGACAAATTAAAATTCCCAATCAGTTATAATACCCTTGCAAATTTTGGACAGGATAACCAGTTAAAGCTAGATTATACCGGCGTTGATGATGAAATTATAAAAAGGGTAGAAGCAGGTGCCGTGCAGTTTCCATCCAGAAGTACTTTCATTCCGGGGTCGCAACAATTGTTTGGTTTAAAAACACAATTGCAATTTGGAAAACTAAATATTACAGCCGTATTGGCCAATCAAAGGTCGCAGCGGCAAAGTGTAAATTTACAAGGTGGTGCAGCAGCACAGGTAATAGATTTTAAAGCCGATGAGTATGAAGAAAACAGGCACTTTTTATTAGGGCAATATTTCAGGGATAATTACAATAAAGTTTTGTCGAGAATACCTGCTGTAACCACACCGGTACAAATTTTACGATTGGAAGTTTGGGTTACCAACCGCAATGGAAGTACCACCAATACCAGAGATATTGTGGGGTTGATGGATTTAGGCGAAAAAAATCCTTACCGAACTGATGTCATTCATCCCTTATCAACTTTTGCCGGAGTGCCTTCAAATGATATCAACGATTTGTATAGCAATATTATTAGCAACCCCAGTAGCCGCCAGCCTTCTTTAGTAATTAACAATTTGCAAAATTTAGGACTTAATCCAGTGCAGGATTTTGAAAAAACCTTTGCCCGTAAATTAGATTCCACTCAATATTTTTTCAATCGCCAGGCTGGATATATTTCATTAAGCCAACCCTTATTGCCGGATGAAGTGTTGGGTGTTGCCTATCAATATTCTTACAATGGTAAAACCTACCAGGTGGGAGAATTTTCGCAGGATCTTCCACCAGACAGTGCAGTGGCCACACAAAAAGTATTGTTCTTAAAATTATTAAAAGCCACCTCACAAAGAACCCGGTTACCCATCTGGAATTTGATGATGAAGAATGTTTATTCCGTTGGATATGGAACCCTTACGCCAACCGATTTTAAATTGAATTTACTGTACCAGGAGCCCGGGCAGGGATGGAAAAGATATGTACCCTTTGGAGATAAAAATCAGGGAACACCCATTTTAACTTTAGTGAATTTGGACAGGCTGAATAATCAACTCGATCCCCAACCCGATGGCGTTTTTGATTATGTTGAAGGTTACACCGTTTTATCGCAATACAGCCGGATTGTATTTCCTGTATTGGAACCATTTGGCCGTGACCTTGCCGCACAGATTTATAACGTTGTTCCTGCAAATGCAAAGGACACTTTGTATTATGCACTTTACGATTCTATAAAAGCGGTTGCGCAACAATATCCAAACCTTAACCGGTTTGTTATAAAAGGATCGGCACGTACTTCAGGCTCGGCAGATATCAGCATTGGTTACAATATTCCGCAGGGTAGCGTAACCGTTACTGCCGGTGGACAAACCTTAATTGAAGGAAATGACTATGATATCAATTATGATATTGGCACCATAAAAATTACTAACCAGGCCATATTGAATGCCGGTTTACCGGTGCAGGTAAATTTTGAAAACAATGCCGCATTTGGAATTCAGCAAAGAAATTACATGGGTTTGCGTTTTGATTATCTGGCAAAAAATAAATTAAAAGAACAGCTTGCAATTGGTGGTACACTTGTGCGTTTGGGTGAACGGCCATTTTTTACAAAAAATAATTTGGGCGAAGAACCTATCCGGAATACCATGTATGGATTGGATGTGAATTATAAAAAAGAATTGCCAAGGCTTACAAAAATTTTAGATAAACTTCCGTTTTATACAACTACTGCAACCTCCTCTATTAATTTTTATGCAGAAGGTGCTTTACTAAAACCAGGCCATGCACCACAAATTGGCAGAGGCTCTAGTGGTACGGTTTATATCGATGATTTTGAAGGAAGCAAATCGGGTATTGATCTTCGATTTCCTGC
>JANPAP010000020.1:0-9303 GCA_031429975.1 Chitinophagaceae bacterium | reverse complement strand
CCGTAATGCCAGCATTACCCAACGCTTCCAGGCTTAAGTTCCCCAAAAAAATACTGTTGGTAAGCATGTTTACCTGCGGTATTAATATAGCAATCGTAATGGGTAAGGCAATTTGAAGTATTTGTTTATTGGTTACCTGTACTTTTAAATCCTTTATTGCTGCTGCACTTTCCATAAGTTTGCAAAAATATCTTATTTTGACTGCTAAAATCAAACTTTGAATCCTACATTTAAAATACAATCAACTGGCACAGTTAGTGCCCATGCAAAACTTTTTATAGTTATTAGTTTGCAGGAAATTACTTATCTGATAATAGATAATGAATCGGAGTGTATTGCATTGGGTAGTTATCATTTTAATACTGATGTTGCTACTGATGGAATTGCCAACGTTTTAAAACAAATGATTTCGGATAATCAAATATTGCAGGAGTCATTTAAAAAAGTTTCCGTTGTATATGCATTTTCAACTGCGGTTTTAGTACCAGCATCCTGGATGATTGATAGGGGTAGAAAAGATATGTTAGAATTACTTTTTGGTGATCAAACAGATGTTTTTATTCGTACTGATTTTTTGTATGAGCAAAATATTCATAACATCTATGCAGTTCCCAAACAAATTGATGAGTTGGCTTCTTATTTATTTCCAACCGTTACCAGTACACATTTGTATTCAATTTTACCTTCGGTTAACCCTGTATCTCAAAATAATTTGTATTGCATATTTGGGAATAATTGTGTTACCGCAATATTATTTAAGGAAGGGAAACTACAGGTAATCCAAACTTTTATTTTTAAAGTGCCTGAAGATGTGACTTATTATTTATTGCAAATTTGCGAAGCATTTGAAGTTGCCGCACAATCAGTTGAAATTTATTTAAACGGAATGATTGACAGCCATTCAAATTTATTTATCGAGTTGAATAAATATTTTTTGCAGATGCAGTTTCAAACACTTCCTAAAACGTTTACCTATCCCGAAGAAATCCGTGAATATCCCGAACATTATTTCAGTCATTTATTTGAAATTGCCCAATGCGTATAATCAGCGGAATTTATGGAGGCAGAAGAATTTCGCCACCGGCAAGTATGCCACATACCAGGCCCACAACGGATATCGCCAAAGAGGGCCTCTTTAATGTGTTGCAAAATAATCTTGAATTTGAAAATTTAAAAACGCTTGATTTATTTGGAGGAACCGGAAGTATCAGTTACGAACTGGCCAGCAGGGGAGTGCCCAATTTAACCATTGTTGAAAAAGATCCGGCCATGTATGATTTTATAAAAAAAACTTCGGTGGAATTGGATATCCCAAATTTTAAATTGATAAAATCGGAAGTGTTTAAATTTATAGATTCCTGTACCGGAAAATTTGATTTTATTTTTGCCGGGCCACCTTATGCCTTGGGAACCATTGATGACTTGCCTTTAAAAGTTTTCGAAAAAAAATTATTAAATCCAAAAGGTTGGTTTATTCTGGAGCACACTCCCCGTAACGATTACAAAAAATTTGAACACTACAAAGCCGAAAGAAATTACGGCTCTACTATCTTTTCTATCTTTATTGAAGATTAATTTTTTTAGGAATGCTACATTTTAATTCATCAAATGAAAAAGAAAGATATCCGGCATTATTATAAAGACAAGCGCAGGCAATTATCGGCTTCGCAAATAAATCGGCTGGATGATTTATTGCTGATACAATTTCAAAAATTACCGATTGCAATTCCGGCGGTAATCATGACGTATGCTGCAATAGAAACACAAAAAGAGTTCAATCCTCAATTAATAACCGATTATTGTTATTTTAAAAATCCTCATCAACAATTAATTTATCCATTGATGGCAAATATTGATGAAACTACCGAAATGATTGCTGTTGCTACCGATGAAGAAACCTTGTTTGAAACCAATAACGTTGGAATTGATGAGCCGGTGAATGGAAATGAAATTTTATCAAATGAAATTGAAATGATAATTGTTCCTTTATTGGGATTTGACAGGAAGGGCTACAGGGTTGGTTATGGCAAAGGTTATTACGATCGTTTCTTAAAAAAATGTAACAGCGATTGTGTAAAAATAGGGTTTAGTTATTTTGATCCGATTGATGCCATTGATGACATTAATAGTTTTGATATACCACTTGATTTCTGCATTACACACGAAAAAATTTATGCATTCTAAATAAAAAAAATAAACGTGCTATTAAAAAGTTTTAGGTATTTACTGATTCCGGTTTCAATAATTTATGCCGGCATAATTTGGCTGAGAAACTGGTTGTTTGATAAAAATTATTTAAAGTCAACTGCTTTTAATTTTCCAATTATCTGTGTTGGAAATCTGGCAGTAGGTGGAACCGGCAAAACACCCATGGCTGAATACCTGATCCGGTTATTAAAACAGGAATTTAACACAGCTACACTTAGCCGTGGGTATAAGCGTAAAACAAAAGGCTTTGGTATTGCCGATGAAAATACTACTGCTCTTGAGATTGGTGATGAACCGATGCAGTTTCATAAAAAATATCCGGATATTACGATTGCAGTTGGCGAAGAAAGATTGGTAGCGATTCCGCAATTGTTACAAGAGAAGCCCGATACAGAATTGATTATTCTGGACGATGCATTTCAACACAGGTCTGTAAAAGCTGGTTTAAATATTCTTTTAACCGAGTACAATAATTTATATGTGCATGATTTTATTTTGCCGGCCGGGGATTTAAGGGATGTAAAAACCAGTGCAGCAAGAGCCGAAATTATTGTAGTTACAAAATGCAAAACTGATTTAAGTATAGCTGAAAAAAACAGCATCATTAAAGAGTTAAAACCAACCTCAAAACAAACTGTTTATTTTACGGAAATTCAATACAGTAAGCCGTATCACCTGTTTACTAAAAATGAAATTACGGTTGCAAACGATACTAATATTTTATTGGTTTGTGGTATTGCAAACCCAGCACCATTGAAAGCATTTTTAACGGCAACTGTTAATTCGTACGACATGATCCGTTACCCCGATCACCATATTTTTGATAGTGATGATTTAAAAGATATCATTAAACAATTTGAACAGCTTAGCACTGAAAATAAAATTATTTTAACCACTGAAAAAGATGGGGTACGCTTACAAAAATTTGAAATGGAACTTTCTGGATATCCAGTTTATGTGGTACCCATTCAGCACAGTTTTTTATTTAATGAGGCAGAAAAATTTGATAATTCAGTAAAAGATTTTATTCAGCAATTCAAAAAATAATTAAGGATGGAATGCATATTATTTTGCAATTTCAATTTTTACTTTTTTGTTTTTAATCTTTACATCTTTAATCAATTCCATTACAGCGCCGGCTTTTAATTTTCGAATGGCAACAAATGACGAAAAATCTTTTACTTCAATTAGGCCGATGTCTTCCTGTTTTAAATTTCCTATTTTAGAAAAAAATCCAACTATATCAATTTTGTTAACCTTGTCTTTTTTGCCTGCAGAAATATAGAAGGTTGTCCATTTTGGTTTTTCAGGCAATTCTAATTCATCATACAATTCCAGTTGAATTACTTCTTCTGCAATGTAGTTTGGTAGCCTTTCATCATCCGATAATATCATGATTGATTTGCCGCCTGAAGTCATCCTTGCTGTTCTGCCATTGCGATGTGTAAACACATCTTGAGAAGCAGGTAAGTGGTAATGGATAATGTATTTAATATCCGGAATATCAAGTCCTCTTGATGCCAGATCGGTAGTAACTAAAATGTTTGAAGTGCCATTTTTAAATTTACACATGGCACTTTCTCTTTCATATTGCTCCATCCCGCCATGATAAAAAACATTTACCAGTCCTTTATCTTTTAATGATTCACTGGTACGTTCTACTGCTTCCCTGTGATTACAAAAAATAATTATGGATTTATTTCCCACCTGGCAAATCAATCTAAACAGGGTTTCTAATTTATCTTTTTCTGGTGAATGAACCTTCATTAACAGCAATTCATCTGCAATGTGTTTTTCAACCTGCATGGATGTATAATCGAGTTTTAAAGGATCGGTAAATTGAACAAAATCTGGGATAAGGGCAATAGGCGTAGCAGAAGTTAAAATCCGTTTTTCAACTGCCGGTAAAGAATTAATGATGAATTTCATTTCTTCAACAAAACCCAATTCCAACGATTTGTCAAATTCATCAAGTACCAGGGTGTGAATTTCAGTAAGTGGAAAATTCTCCCTGCGGATATGATCTGCAATTCTTCCTGCTGTACCAATAATTAAGGCTGGCGATTGTAATAAATTGTTTTCTTCAATCTCTCTTTTATGTCCGCCATAACAGCAACTTACTTTATAGCCGGTACTCATTTTTCTAAAAACTTCATCAATCTGTATCGCCAATTCTCTTGAAGGAGCCAGCACTAAAGCCTGAACCGTTTTAACAGCAGGATTAAGCCGCTCTAAAATGGGAATTAGAAAAGCCAATGTTTTTCCCGTTCCGGTTGATGACAAAAGTTGGATATTATTGTGTTCTGCATTTGCCTTGATGGATGCTAATTGCATTTCGTTCAGGGTTTCAATATTTAAATTGCTGAGAATCTTAGTGATAGGTATGTTTGGTTGTTGCATTTTGGCAAAATTAACTGTAAATTAGTTATAGTTCTTATTTATTCACTTTAAACCAATCTTTTATGAACCTGCTGCAACGGTTTGAGCAATGGGGTGATGCCCATCATCCAAAATGGCTCGACATCATTAGAATTATACTGGGCATATTTCTTTGTTTTAAAGGCATTGCTTTTTTACAAAATATGAGTGATATTACCGGGCCTCTGTCTACAAAAACTTCTTTTGGTGATTTTTCAATTATCATGTTATCGCATTTTGTTGTATTTGCCCATATACTGGGTGGAATTTTATTGGTTTTGGGATTATTTACCAGGTTTGCATGCATCATTCAAATTCCTATTTTATTAGGAGCCGTAATTTTTATAAATTTGGCAAGTGATGTTTTTAAACCCTACAATGAATTGTTTCTTTCTGTTCTTGTATTGTTGTTGTTATTTTATTTTTTAATAGTGGGTAATGGGCCTTGGGCTATTAAATTAAAAGACGAAGAAAAAAGAAGAGTTCAAAATTGAATATAAGCGGGTAATTATTATTATAAACCGGACATTGTTTATCATTGTCCGGTTTTATTTTTGCAACTGGCGTTTGTAAAGTTGCACCGTATTTTCAAGTCCTAAATAAATGGCATCACATATCAATGCATGGCCAATAGAAACTTCCAATAATCCGGGTATATTTTCTGCAAAATATTTTAAGTTATTTAAATCCAGATCGTGGCCTGCATTAATTCCTAATCCCAATTCATTGGCCTTTTTAGCAGCGGCAATATAAGGTGCAATGGCTTTTTCTTTAAACCCTTCAGCAAACTCTTTAGCATAGCTTTCGGTGTACAATTCAATTCTGTCGGAACCCGTGTCAGCAGCAGCTTCTATCATTTCAATTACCGGATCAACAAATATGGAAGTTCTGATACCGGCATTTTTAAAAAGGGCAATCATCTTTATTAAATAATCTTTATGCTCAATCGTATTCCACCCATGGTTACTGGTAAGTTGGCCCAATGCATCGGGCACCAATGTTACCTGTGCAGGTTTATTGGCCAGTACCAATTCTATAAATTTATCCTCGGTACAATTGCCTTCAATATTGAGTTCGGTGCTAATTGTTTGTTTTAATACAAATACATCTTCATAGCGGATATGCCTTTCATCGGGCCTTGGATGAACGGTGATACCTTCAGCTCCAAAGCGCTCGATATCCAACGCCGATTTTATCAAGTTGGGATTGTTTCCACCACGACTATTGCGGAGAGTAGCCAGTTTATTGATATTGACAGAAATTTTTGTCATTCTTTTTTATTGAATTAACAAAGTTAAATGAATGATATTTTTGAATGAAATATCAAACTAAAATATAAATGTGAAGCGACGTAATTAGGAAATAAAAAGCACCGTTTAAATCTAAAAGAAATAAATGGTGCAAAATATTATTAAATGAGTTTGATTGCAGATTCTAATGCCAATTCCATCATGGGCAATAATGCTGTTTCTCTTTGATCGGCAGAAATAAATTCGTGTGTTGGAATAATATCCGAAACCGTTAAAAGTGTAGCCGCTTTTTTGCCCAAATGTTTTGCATTGGCATATAATGAAAAGGCTTCCATTTCTACAGCAAGGCAATTGTGTTCAGCAGCTACAGCAGGTGTACCAGGCTGTTTGCGGTAAAAAATATCGCTGGAGTGGATATTACAATTATTTAATGCCAAGCCTTTATCGGCAGCCGTTTGTTTAATAATTTCAAACGCATTTCCCTGGTGAGGAATTAAACTGCCATCAATATCCCAGGCAAATTTTGCAAAGGTCGATTCACTGGCAGCATTATCAACATTAATTAAATCAAACAATTTTAAATCGCTGGTATATGCCCCACAAGTGCCAATACGCATAATGCAATCCACTTCATATTCAGTATACAATTCGTATGAATAAATTCCGATGGATGGACAACCCATGCCACTTGCTCCAATAGTTATCAGTTTATCTTTATAAGTACCAGTAAAATAAAATACGTTACGGGTGCTGCTAACCAACTGTACGTTTTGTAAAAAATTATCAGCAATATATTTTGCCCTTAACGGATCGCCAGGCATTAAAACAATCTTTGCAATTTCACCGGGTTTGGCACTGATATGTACACTCATATTTATTTTATTTGCGGCGAAGATATTTTATTTTAAAGATATTAACGACTTTTGTGACCCATTCAAATTATTACTTAAATAACGATTGCATCATACAACTAAATTTAGCATGACAACAATTAATAAATACGATCCCATAAAATATAAAACACCAACAGGTAATCAATTAACCTGTAAAGGATGGATACAAGAGGCCGCCTTAAGAATGCTGTTAAATAATCTGGATCCGGAAGTTGCAGAACGCCCCGATGATTTAATTGTGTATGGTGGCAGAGGAAAAGCTGCAAGAAATTTTGAAGCTCTTGATAATATTATTGCATCCTTAAAAGTGTTGGAAAACGATGAGAGTTTGTTGATACAAAGTGGTAAGCCGGTGGGTATTTTAAAAACTCATAAAGATGCTCCAAGAGTTTTAATCAGTAACAGCCAGTTGGTTCCTAATTGGGCTAACTGGAAACATTTTGATGAGTTGGAAAAAAAAGGTTTGATGATGTATGGGCAAATGACCGCCGGAAGCTGGATCTACATCGGCAGCCAGGGAATTGTTCAGGGAACTTATGAAACCTATGCTGCTGTTGCCGATAAAGATTTTGCAGGAACCTTAAAAGGCACTTTAAATGTTACAGCCGGATTGGGTGGTATGGGTGGTGCTCAACCCTTGGCCATCACCATGAATTTTGGTGTTGCCTTGGTTGCAGAAGTAGAGGAGTGGCGCATTGACAAAAGAATTGAAACAAAATATCTCGACGAAAAATATATTGATATTGACGAAGCCATTGATGCCGCTTTGAAATATAAAAAAGAGGGTATTGGTAAAAGTATCGGCGTTTTATGCAACGCTGTTCATCTTTTAGAAAGATTGATTGAACGAAATATAATTCCCGATACTTTAACCGATCAAACATCGGCACACGATCCATTGATTGGATATGTACCGCATACTTTAAATAATACACAGGCAAATGATTTAAGAGAATCGAACCCTGATGAATACATTAAACTGAGTTACGAAAGTATGTACCTGCATGTGCAATTGATGTTGCAATTGATGGATAAAGGCGCCATCACTTTTGATTATGGAAATAATATCAGGGCAAGAGCACAGGAATATGAATTAAGAATTAAGAGTGAAGAATTAATAATTAAGAATGAAACGCTCAACTCTCAATTCTCAATTCTCAATTCTCAATTAAATCGTTGTTTTGATTTTCCAGGTTTTGTTCCGGCATATATCCGCCCGCTTTTTTGCGAAGGTAAAGGACCATTTCGTTGGGCAGCACTCAGTGGCGATCCGGCAGATATTGCGGTTACAGATGCTTTGATGGTGGAATTGTTTCCAGAAAATAAAGGCATGCTTCGTTGGATGAAAATGGCTCAGGAAAGAATTGCGTTTCAGGGTTTGCCTGCTAGGATTTGTTGGATAGGCCAAGGTGATAGAGAAAAGGCAGGGCTTGCTTTTAATGAATTGGTTCGTACGGGAAAAGTAAAAGCCCCGATTGTAATTGGAAGAGATCATTTGGATACCGGCTCTGTAGCTAGTCCCAACCGGGAAACAGAAGCCATGCTCGATGGCAGTGATGCGGTTGCAGATTGGCCTATTTTAAATGCATTGGTTAATACTGCAGGTGGCGCAAGTTGGGTAAGTCTGCATCATGGCGGTGGTGTGGGTATGGGCTACAGCATTCATGCAGGAATGGTGATAGTTGCCGATGGTACGGAAGATGCGGCCATTAGATTAAGCCGTGTACTGCGTAATGATCCTGGAATGGGAGTAATACGACATGCGGATGCCGGTTATGAAATTGCAAAAAAAACAGCCGATGAATTTGGATTGAATTTAGCAACAAGGTTGAAGTAATGCTTGTCATTCCAAGTAATGCTTGTCATTCCAAGTAATGCTTGTCATTCCAAGTAATGCTTGTCATTCCGAGGTACGAGGAATCTGCTGAGAAAAGAACTGAAGTAAAAATATTGAACAAGGAATATTAAATGCTGAAATTCGCTGTCATCCCGAGGTACGAGGGATCTGCAGTTAAAGATTTGTTGAAGACAAATGTATTCAGTTTAATAAAGCGTTTATTCATTTTCATAAACACTCAATTTATTTGAAAGCTGTACAATTTCTTGTTGCATTGCATTCATCCGCTTTAGCAAATAGGTAATGGTTTCAATACCTTCCAGATTAATATCCATTTCATAATACAATCTTGCAATTTTTTCCAACTGATTTAACTGACTTAAGGGAATAACAATTTCTTCTTCTACATTCTTTATATCAATCAACCCCGATTCTTTTAAAGAATCTATAAAAGACAATTCAATATTGTAGTGAATACAAAATTCATTTACTGGTATCATTGCTTCCTTTTCCATAAAATATTTATTTAAGTTTCGACAATTCAGTAAAAAGTTCTTTTTGTTTTTCTGTAAGATTGCTGGGAAGTTTTATATCATAAGTAACATATAAATCTCCGAAAGCCCCTTCTTTTTTATATACAGGAAATCCTTTTCCTTTCAATCTAATCTTAGTGCCATTCTGTGTTTCGGGGTTTACT
>JANPAP010000019.1:0-2864 GCA_031429975.1 Chitinophagaceae bacterium | reverse complement strand
CGTTCCTGCAGGGGTTCGTGATTATTGTAAGTGCCATAACTGTATTCGGAGATGTGTAGACTTTTTACAAATAATTCACCTTTATCAAAATAACAATAGCTATCATTAAAGCTGGCTTTACCACTTCTTAAACTTTTTATTTCGGTTCCGGCAAGCACCAGCCCTGCAATATATTTTGTTTCAAAAAAATATTCGTGATATGCTTTTCTATTACTGATTTCCATTTGTGCGAAATAAAAAACAGCAGTATCAGTAAAGTGATGACTGCTGTAATTATTAAAATTTAATTGTGTTTAATTTTTAAATAACAACAAAATCTGAGTCATTTTATCTTTAAGATTATTTCGAGAAACTATAAAATCTAAAAAGCCATGCTCCAATAAAAACTCACTTCTTTGAAAACCTTCCGGTAAATCTTTTTTAATAGTTTCTTTAATTACTCTGGGGCCGGCAAATCCAATTAATGCACCAGGCTCGCCACAAATAATATCGCCTAACATAGCAAACGAAGCAGTGGTTCCGCCAAATGTAGGATCGGTACAAAGTGATATGTAGGGAATTTTTGCATCGGCCAATTGCGAAAGTTTGCCCGAAGTTTTTGCTAATTGCATTAAAGAAAAAGCACTCTCCATCATACGGGCACCACCACTTTTATTGATGATCATAAATGGAATTTTATTGGCTATGCAATAATCGCAGGCCCTGCTTATTTTCTCTCCCATTACACTTCCTAAACTACCCCCAATAAATTCAAAATCCATACAAGCAACAACAAGGTCGCTTTCATTTATTTTGCCATGAGCTACAGTAATGGAATCATGCAATTGTGTTTTTGCATACGTTTCTTTAAGCCTTTTACCGTATGGTTTTAAGTCAACAAATTGCAATTTATCTTTTGAAATTATATTTGCAAATAGTTCAACAAACTCATTGTTATCAAACAAAATTGAAAAATACTCATCACTTCCAATGCGATGGTGATAACAACATTTAGGGCATACAGCCAAATGTTCTTTTAACTCAGAAATGGTACAAGTGTATTTACAATTCGGGCATTTAGACCACAAGCCCTCCGGAGCATCTGCTTTATCTTTCGTTTCTGTAAGAATACCTTTTTTCTTACGTTTAAACCAACCTGTATTACTGGTCGATTTTGAGGTTGTATCAGTTTCAGTATTTCCTATACCTCCTAAGGATGCTTCAAAATCTTCTTCTTTAACCATAGTAACTATTTTAACCAATTAATAGCGCTGCAATATAGGCAGCAATATAACAGGATTTACAAACAATCATTTAATTTAAAATATTTCCGAAAAAAAACAATGGCAACTTAAAAATTAAGCATTCCTGTTAATACAATTTAAATCTTCAAATGCCAGTTCCAATCTTTTAATAAAAGTTTCTTCGCCTTTACGTAACCAAACTCTAGGATCGTAATGTTTTTTATTGGGCTTATCAGTTCCATCTGGATTGCCTAACTGACCCTGAAGATAGCCCTCGTATTTTTTATAATTTTCAAGAATACCTTCCCAAAATGCCCACTGCAAATCGGTATCAATATTCATTTTGATGGCACCATAACCAATGGCTTCTCTAATTTGATTTTGTGGAGATCCACTGCCGCCGTGAAAAACAAAGTACACCGGCTTGGGCCCTGTTTTTAATTCTTTTTCAATAAACAACTGACTGTTATTTAATATTTCGGGACGCAGCTCAACATTACCCGGCTTATAAACACCATGTACGTTTCCAAAGGCAGCAGCAACGGTAAACATGTTGCCAACCTTACTTAACTCGGTATAAGAATATGCCACATGTTGTGGTTGGGTATAAAGTTTATCATTTTCAATCTCACTGTTATCTACACCATCTTCCTCACCACCGGTTACGCCTAACTCAATTTCAATACTCATTCCAAGTGGTTGCATTCTTTTAAAAAACTCAACCGATGTGCCAATATTTTCTTCAATTGGCTCCTCACTTAAATCCAGCATATGAGAGCTAAACAAGGGCTGTCCTTTTTCTTTATAAAATTGTTCGCCAGCATCAATTAATCCACTGATCCAGGGCAACCATTTTTTGGCAGCATGATCGGTATGCAACACAACCGGAACACCATAATATTTTGCAACATTATGAATATGCAATGCTCCGGAAACACCACCCGAAATATTGGCTTGTAATTTATCGTTGGGCATTCCTTTACCGGCAACAAATTGTGCACCGCCATTACTAAATTGAATAATTACAGGCGAATTCACATTAGCTGCAGCTTCTAACGTTGCATTAATACTATTGGTGCCGATACAGTTTACACCTGGCAATGCAAATAAATTGTCTTTAGCATCATTATAAAGTGCTTCTAATTCTTCACCAAATAAAACGCCTGCTTTGTATTTACTCATAATGTTTTTTTTTGCAAAAATAAGAGAATTTGAGATTTTATAAAATGTTATTTACGCCTTCAAATTGATACTAGCTACTGCAATAATTTTTAGCTTCTTATTTAATAGTTTCAATAGTTGCTATTAATTTTTTAAAATATGCTGGGGCCAATAACAATCTGCTACCATACCAACTAAACATTTCTCCATCCGCTATAATTATTTTTGTTTCGGGCAATTGCTCCTGTAATTCATTTACATGAACCTGTGTAAATGGATAAGGCTCTGTTGATAAAATTAATAAGTCACAATGTTGCTCTTTTAAATTTTCAATATTTATTTCAGGATATCTGTTGATACCGGCAAACATATTTTGTAAACCGCAACGTTGCAACATATCATTTATAAAAGTTGCAGCAGCAGCAACCATGTAGGGATTTTTCCAAATTACATAACAGCAATTTAATGGCTTTTTTATTG
>JANPAP010000018.1:0-9548 GCA_031429975.1 Chitinophagaceae bacterium | reverse complement strand
CTTACCAAGATTTGTTTAAATCGTGGTGTTAATGGTGCTGTTGCAGACAAAAAATTAGTTGATATAGCTGTTGAAGAATTAAGCAATATTACTGGTCAGAAAGCGGTTTCAACCATGAGTAAGAAAGATATCTCAAACTTTAAGTTGCGTAAGAACATGCCTATTGGTGCAAGAGTTACTTTACGTGGTGTAAAAATGTTTGAATTTTTAGACAGATTTGTTTCTGTTTCTTTACCACGTGTACGTGACTTTAAAGGCGTTAATGATAAATCATTTGATGGCCGTGGCAACTTTACATTAGGTATTACAGAGCAGATCATTTTTCCAGAAATTGATATTGATAAAGTAAATAAAATTACTGGTATGGATATCACTTTTGTAACAACTGCGGGTACTAACGAAGAAGCTTTCGAACTTTTGAAAGAGTTGGGGATGCCATTCAAAAACATAAAAAAATAATTCTAAATAAAAATAGAACATGGCAAAAAAATCAATTGAAGCCAGGCAGAGAAAGCGTGAAGCATTGAACGCTAAGTTTGCTGAAAAAAGAGCTGCTCTTAAAGCCGCAGGCGATTACAAAGCTTTGGATCTTTTACCAAAGAACTCATCACCGGTACGTTTAAGAAATCGTTGCCAGTTAACTGGTCGTCCAAGAGGTTATATGAGACATTTTGGTTTGTGCAGAAACATGTTTCGTGACATGGCATCCGAAGGAAAAATTCCTGGAATAACCAAAGCAAGCTGGTAATGCCCTCATCCCCTGAAGGGGAAAAAGGATATCGCATTGAAATAATTTATTTAAACAACTAATTGAAATAACAATGGTAACTGATCCGATAGCAGATTTTCTTACAAGAATCCGAAATGCACAAATGGCGAATCATCGTATTGTGGAAATTCCGGCTTCAAATCTTAAAAAGCGTATTACTGAAATCTTATACGATAAAGGGTATATCCTGAAGTATAAATTTGAAGATGATAATAAACAAGGTTTAATTAAAATTGCCTTGAAGTATGATGTAACTACTAAATTACCTGTAATACAGAGTTTGGAAAGAGTGAGCCGTCCGGGATTGCGTACTTATGCAAAACCAGATGAATTTAAAAGAGTGAAGAATGGTTTGGGAATTGCAATCGTATCTACTTCAAAAGGAGTAATGACAGATAAAGAAGCAAGAGTTCAAAATGTAGGTGGCGAAGTATTATGTAATATCTATTAAGCCTCATTCCTGAAAAGGAAAAGGTTATTTATAAATGATTTGATAATTAAGCCCCAGTCGTGGCTGAACACAGATCGAATTTTAATCAAAATAATAAAACCGACTATGTCTAGAATAGGAAAAAAACCGGTAGAGTTTCCAGCAGGTGTAACCATTACAGTTGCAAAAGATAATACCGTAACTGTAAAAGGTCCAAAGGGCGAATTAAAACAAGCTGTTGATAGTGATATTAAATTGGAAGTGAAAGATGGTATTGTAGAAGTTAGCCGTCCAACAGATCAAATCCGTCACAGAGCAATGCATGGTTTATACCGTTCATTAATTAGTAACATGGTTAAAGGTGTTACTGAAGGATACACAAAGAAAATGGAATTAGTGGGTGTGGGTTTTAAAGCCGCCAGCCAGGGAAATATTTTGGATCTTGCATTAGGATATTCTCATAATATTATTTTTGATGTTCCAAAAGAAATTAAAATAGCAACTTCTCAGGAAAAAGGACAAAATCCTATGATTACTTTAGAAGGTGCTGATAAGCAATTATTAGGTCAGGTTTGTGCTAAAATACGTGGTTTGCGTAAGCCTGAACCATACAAAGGAAAGGGTGTTAAATTTGCAGGCGAAGTATTAAGAAGAAAAGCCGGTAAGAGCGCAGGTAAATAAGTATTAAAAGTTGGGTTGCGATTTAATAAATTATTTTAATAAATCGCATCAACTGTAAACTTGAACAACTAAATAATTAAATTATTCCCGGCAGTATCGGGAACAAAAATTAAGAATATGAATAACAAATCAAGTGCAAGGCAAAAGATTAAATTCCGCATTCGTAAAAAAGTGAGTGGTGTTGCTGTAAAACCAAGATTAAGTGTTTTCCGTAGCAATACAGATATCTATGCTCAGTTAATTAATGATGATAACGGAACTACGATCGCTTCTGCATCTTCAAAAGATAAAGAAATACTTGCTCAAAAAGTAACTAAAACCGAAAAAGGTAAAATGGTTGGAGCAGCAATTGCAAGAAAGGCTACTGAATTGGGTTTAACAACAGTTGTATTCGATCGTGGTGGATATATTTACCATGGCCGTGTAAAAGCAGTTGCTGAAGGTGCAAGAGAAGGTGGATTACAATTCTAATTTTAAATTTCTAATAAGAACTATACATGTTAAAATCAAACGATAACAGGATAAAGGCAGCCGAGCTGGAGTTGAAAGAAAAAGTAGTTTCTATCAACCGTGTGGTTAAAACCACCAAGGGCGGTCGTGCATTTAGTTTCTCTGCTTTAGTGGTAGTAGGCAATGGTGATGGTATTGTAGGACAAGGTTTAGGTAAAGCTAAAGAAGTACAGGAAGCTATTACAAAAGGAATTGAAGATGCTAAAAAGAATTTAATAAAAGTTCCGGTAAGACACGGTACAATTCCTCATGATCAATTAGCTAAAGAAGGTGCTGCAAAAGTTTTAATTAAGCCAGCTGCACATGGTACTGGCGTAATTGCCGGAGGTAGTATGAGAGCTGTATTAGAAGCTGCAGGTATTACCGACGTTTTAGCAAAAAGCTTAGGATCTGCAAATCCACATAACGTGGTTAAAGCAACTGTAAAAGCATTAGCTACCTTACGTGAGCCGATTGCTGTTGCAAAAACAAGACAAATTTCTTTAAAGAAAGTATTTAACGGATAAGAAAAGTTTAAAGTCTAAAGTCTAAAGTTTGAAAACTGATTTCAACTTTAAACCTTAAACCTTAAACCTTAAACAAATTAAGGCATGAAAAAGTTAAAAATAACACAGGTAAAAAGCGTAATCGACAGACCAGAGCGGCAGAAAAAAACGATGCAGGCATTGGGTTTAAGAAAGATGAATGCTACTGTAGAAGTTATAGGCACTCCTCAAATTTTAGGAATGGTTACTAAAGTTAACCACTTAATAAAAGTAGAAGAACTTGCTTAAATTAATTTTAATTTTTGGTAGCTGAAAATTCAATAAATTGCGGCTTCAAATTTTAAAAATTACACAACAATTGCGAGGGGTGATACCCCGTAAGTACAAAATCAAAAAAACAAATCATGAATTTACATTCTCTAAGACCAGCCAAAGGTGCAACACATAAAGAAAAGCGAATTGGCCGTGGTGAAGCAAGTGGTAAAGGTGGTACCTCAACAAAAGGTAATAAAGGTGGTCAAAGCCGTGCAGGTTACAAAAGTAAAATGGGTTTTGAAGGAGGCCAGATGCCTATTCAGCGTCGTATTCCAAAGCGTGGATTTAAAAACATTAACCGTATTGAATATAAAGTTATCAATTTAGGTCAGATTGATCATTATGCTGAAAAATACAGTATCACAGAATTCAGTCCAGAAAATTTATACATAAATGGTTTAATTAATCAAACCGATCGTATTAAAGTTTTAGGAAATGGCGAAGTGAAAGGTAAGTTTGTATTTAAATTAAATGCTGTAAGTGCTAAAGCAAAAGCTGCTATTGAAGCCGCTGGAGGTTCAGTAGAAATAGTAAAATAATTTCACGATATTTACAGACGCATTTCTGCTTGCCATTTGGGCAGGTTAGAATAGCGTCTTTTTAGTTTAACAAGAACCAATTAAAAGTATTAGTCTGTGAAGAAATTCATCCAAACACTCAAAAACATCTGGAGCATTGAGGAACTACGCAAAAAAATATTGTTTACATTATTGCTGGTTTTCATTTACCGTTTAGGTTCATTTATCGTTCTCCCAGGTATCGATCCAAATAAATTAGCGAATCTTGCCAGTACTGCCAAAAGCGGTATGTTAGGTTTATTAGATGCATTTGTTGGTGGAGCTTTTCATAAAGCTTCCATTTTGGCATTAGGTATTATGCCCTATATTTCTGCTTCTATCTTTATGCAGTTGATGACCATCTTGGTTCCGCAAATGCAAAAAGTACAGAAAGAAGGAGAGAGTGGACGTAAAAAAATTAATCAATGGACTCGTTACCTTACAGTAATAGTTACTGCTTTTCAGGCTGCCGCTTATATTGGGTTCCTTAAAAGTCAGGGTAATGCAGATGCATTGATCCCGGCATTTCAACCGTACTTTATTTTATCAACTGTAATTTTATTAACCGTAGGTACATTGTTTGTAATGTGGTTGGGCGAAAAAATTACAGATAAGGGATTGGGTAACGGTACTTCTATTATAATTATGATGGGCATCTTGGCCAGGCTTCCTGAAGCATTTATGCAAGAGTGGACTTCAAGAGCAACCCGTGGTGGTGGTGGCTTATTAATTTTCTTAATTGAGATTGCATTTTTAGTTGCCATTATTATGGGATTGGTAATGTTAATTCAAGGTACCAGAAGGGTTCCTGTAAATTATGCAAAGCAAATTGTTGGTAACAGGCAGTTTGGTGGTGCAAGAAATTTCTTACCCTTAAAAGTAAATGCATCGGGAGTAATGCCAATCATTTTTGCTCAGGCAATATTATTTTTACCAACCGTATTTACTGGATTTACCGGTGGAGGTTGGGCAAGATATTTTACCGATCATACCAACGTAGTTTATATGATTGTGTATTCTCTTTGTGTGGTTGCATTTACATTTTTATACACAGCTCTTATTTTTAATCCGAAGCAAATGGCTGAAGATTTAAAACGTAATAATGGTTTTATTCCAGGTGTAAAACCGGGTCAACCAACTGCCGATTATATTGGTACTATCATGGATCGCATTACATTGCCAGGTGCATTGTTGCTTGCTTTCGTTGGTATTTTACCAGGTATATTTGAATTGGTATTTAAAACACAGCAAAGCTTTTCAAGCTTTTATGGTGGTACTTCTTTACTGATTATGGTAGGGGTGGTTTTAGATACTTTACAACAAATAGAAACACAATTGCTCATGCGTCAATATGATGGGTTAATGAATAGTGGAAGGGTTCAAGGCAGACAAACTGTTGCAAGCGGAATGTAATCCTAACATTTCCTTAATAGGAAATCTTACCACATAAATTATTTTAAACCCTGGCATTTTTGTCAGGGTTTATTTTTAAGAAAAATAATTGTTTTAATTATAGAACTAGGAGTATGATTCAATATAAAACAAAAGAGGAAATTGAGTTAATGCGGATCAGTTGTTTGCTGGTTGGTAAAACGCAAGCAATGGTAGCAGCTATGTTAAAGCCGGGTATCAGTACCATGGCAATAAACGATATGGCTGAAAGTTTTATTCGTGACAATGGCGCCATGCCTTCTTTTAAAGGGTATGGTGATCCAGCTTTTCCTTATGCCTGTTGTATTTCGGTTAACGATGCAGTGGTACATGGATTTCCTACAAAAAATGTAATTAAAGATGGAGATATAATTTCGGTAGATATTGGTGTTTATAAAAATGGCTTTCATGGCGATAGCGCTTATACGTTTGCCGTAGGTGAAATTGCAGATGAGGTAAAGCAGTTGCTGATTATTACCAAAGCTTCCTTATACAAAGGCATTGAAAAAGCAGTACATGGTAACAGAGTTGGTGATATTGCTTATGCCATTCAACATTTTACCGAAAGAGAAAATGGATACGGTGTGGTTAGAGAATTAGTAGGGCACGGGCTTGGACGTCATTTGCACGAAGAACCACAAGTACCTAATTATGGAAAAAGGGGCACCGGCGCAAAATTAAAAGAGGGGATGGTGATTGCCATTGAACCCATGATTAATATGGGTACCAAAAATATTATTAATGATGCTGATGGCTGGACTATCAGAACAGCAGATAGTAAACCATCTGCACATTTTGAACATGATGTTTGTATTCAAAGAGGAAAGGCCGATATCCTTTCTTCATTTGTTGAAATTGAAGCTGCAGAAAAAGCAAATCCAAATCTTACTGCTGTTGGATAAATTTTTATATTCTTTCAAATGGTTTTCATAAATATAAAATTGAGACCTGCAATTTATACTTCATCACACAATCCAAAACAATTCATATTAGCTGATGAATAAAAAAAAACTGGTTGTTATTGGAGGTGGTGCTGCAGGTTTTTTTTGTGCCGTTAATGCTGCAAGAATGAATCCTGTATTGGATGTAATCATCATCGAAAAAACGGGTAAGTTATTAAGCAAGGTAAGAGTTAGTGGCGGCGGCCGATGCAATGTTACGCACAGTTGTTTCAGCATTGCAGAAATGATAAAAAAGTATCCCAGGGGAAGCAGTTTTTTAAAGAAAGCATTTCATCATTTTTTTACAACCGATACCATTGCCTGGTTTGAAGAAAGAGGGGTACAACTTAAAACAGAATTGGATGGAAGAATGTTTCCGGTTACCGATTCATCGCAAACAATTATTGATTGCCTGTTAAAGGAAGCTGGGAAATATGGCGTGGAAATAATGATGAACCGGGAGGTAAAAGAGTTAAATAAAATTGATGCGCAATGGGAAATTATTTTTGCGGATGAGAAGAAAATGAATGCCGATTTAATTTGTATTGCAAGTGGTGGTTATCCAAAGCCTGCAAGTTTTGATTGGTTAAAAAAACTGGGCCATACAATTGAATCTCCGGTGCCATCGCTGTTTACTTTTAATATGCCCGGCAATAAAATTACAGAGTTGATGGGAGTGGTTGCAGAAAATGTAATTGTAAAAATTGCCGGCAGTAAATTATCATCGCAAGGGCCACTGCTTATTACGCATTGGGGTATGAGCGGACCGGCCATTTTAAAACTTTCAGCATGGGGTGCAAGAGAATTTTCGTTGGCAAACTGGCATTTTACAATTGTTGTAAACTGGTTGCCCGATTATAATGAGCAAACCTTAAAAGATAAATTGCAGTTGGTTCGTTTTGATATTGCTGCTCAAAAAATTGCTAACAGAAATCCATTTGCATTGCCTCAAAGATTGTGGCAATATTTATTACAAGAAACGGGAATACAGGTTGATTTAAGATGGGCCGATTTAACTGCAAAAGATCAAAATAAATTGATAAAAAATTTATGCAACCAGGAGTTTTTGGTAAAAGGCAAAACAACTTTTAAAGAAGAGTTTGTAACAGCTGGTGGGATATTGCTAAATGAAATAAACCAGCATTCATTAGAAAGTAAAATTGCTGACAATTTGTATTTTGCCGGCGAAGTAATTGATGTAGATGGAATAACAGGGGGTTTTAATTTTCAAAATGCCTGGACCACGGGTTGGATAGCTGCAAAGGCAATCAGCCAAAAACTTAGTGCTTAGTAGGTTGAATAAAATTGGTTAATGAGAATCCATTTTAATTACAAACCAGCAGAATCCTTCTCCATCCAATTCTTTTCTTTCGGATCGCCGGTGGCAATAATTGCGGCTGTAAAAAACAACAATAATATTTGTGCAATCAGCGCAAAATGGGTGTTATCATCAAATGCTCTCAACCATTCAGTTTTTACTTTGTACAAAACCAATAGTGATAATAGCATTGTTATCAAACAAAGTGCACTTCCGGTTACCAATAAAAATCTTGATAAATATCTGGACAGTTTTGTTTTGGCAAAAGTAATTTTTGTATGCAGATAATAATAGCCCGAAAAGAAAATAGCGTAGGGAATAATTGTTATAAAAAAATGAAAAGCATTTTCTGAACCGGGAATTAAAAAAAGTGTTATTGAGGATAGTTTAAGTATATAAAATATTAAAATAATCAAAAGTAGAAAGCCAATAAACCCTCCAAAAATCAACGCCATCAGCGTAAAGTATTTATTAAAATTATTCATTTTTTTATTTTAATCAATTGCTGCAAAGTAACAACATCCGTTGCATTAAATGGTTGTTTAAAATCAGCCAATAAAATTAGTTAGTAAAAAAAATCCCACTGCAATTGCAATGGGATTTTCTTTAAAAATTATCGGCTAAAATTATTCAGCTTTTGCTTCATCAGAAGATGCAGCTCCGTCTAATTTTGCTTTAAGATCGGCCAATGCACTCAGGTCGCCAAGAGTAGATTTTTCTACTTTGCTTTGCAGGTTTTTAACTGCTTTCTTGGTTACTTCAGCATCCGCTTTCTTTTCTTTAATAACGGTTTGTTTTTCTTCTTCAATCACAGCTTCCCACAAACGGGTATGACTTAAAACAATACGCTTATCGTTACGATCAAATTCAATTACCATAAACTGGGCAATTTCATCTGCGCCAATGTTTTTACCATCTTCTTTTGCAAGATGACGGGTAGGAGCAAATCCTTCCAATCCGTAAGGCAATTGTACTACAGCACCCTTATCATCTTTTTTGATTACGGTACCTTCATGCAAGCTTCCTACAGGGAAAGTTCCCTCTAATGAATTCCAAGGATCTTCTTCAATTTGCTTATGTCCTAACTGTAATTTGCGGCCATCTTTATCAATGTTCATAATGACAACATCGATATTCTCGCCAACTTTTGTATACTCGTTCGGATTGTTGAAACGCTTTAACCAGCTTAAATCGCTGATATGAATCATTCCGCCAATACCTGTAGACAATTCGATAAACACACCATAAGGAGTGATGTTTTTTACAACACCGGTATGCTTACTTCCTTCTGGGAAATTAGCTTCGATATCGCTCCAAGGATCATTTGCCATTTGCTTGATAGACAAACTCATTTTACGAGTGTCTTTATCAAGGGTAACAATTTTAGCTTCGTATTCATCATTTAATTTGAAGAATTCTTTAGCATTTACCGGAGTATTAGCCCAGGTAATTTCACTTACGTGTACCAATCCTTCAACACCTGGCATAATTTCTAAGAAAGCGCCGTAATCTTCAATGTTTACAACTTTACCTTTTACAATTTCACCTTCTTTGATGTTTTCTACAAGCGTATCCCAAGGATGCGGTGTTAATTGCTTCAAGCCAAGACTGATACGTTTTTTATCATCATCAAAATCCAATACAACAACGTTCAGTTTCTGATCCATCTTCAACACTTCTGTTGGATGGTTGATACGTCCCCATGAAATATCAGTGATATATAACAAGCCATCTAAGCCGCCCAAATCAAGAAACGCACCGAAGTCGGTAATGTTTTTGATGGTACCTTCCAATACCTGCCCTTTTTCCAGTTTACCGATAATTTCAGCACGCTGTGCTTCAATATCGCTTTCAATTAATGCTTTGTGAGATACAACGGCATTCTTAATGGTTTCGTTGATTTTAACCACTTTAAATTCCATTGTTTTACCAACAAACTGATCGTAATCAGTAACGGGCTTAACATCAATCTGGCTACCCGGCAAGAATGTTTCCATACCAAATACATCCACGATAAGGCCGCCCTTGGTTTTGCTGGTAACAATACCGGTAACAATTTCACCAGTTTTGTGTAACTCAACAATTCTTTCCCAGGCTCTGCTGGTACGGGC
>JANPAP010000017.1:0-2859 GCA_031429975.1 Chitinophagaceae bacterium | reverse complement strand
CATATTCTGCATAACCACCAAATCTTGTCATGGCAGTAACCCTGTCGGCAACTTTTACATTTGTTACATTTTCGCCAACAGCTTCAACAGTTCCGGCAACATCATAACCCAAAACTGCTGGTAAGGGCGGGGCATCTTTATACATGCCTTTTCTTGCCATTACATCGGCAAAGTTTAAACCAAAGGCTGCCACTTTTATTAAAACTTCATCAGCTTTTGGTTGTGGCTTCGTTGCTTCTCTAATTTCAAATGCAGAATCTGCATTGCCATTTTTTATCAGGGTTACAACTTTCATATTTTTAAATTTAAGAAAATGATGCTGATTGTTTTTCGTCCATCACCAAGGTGTTTGTCCAACGGTCTTGCCAGGGATCACAAGGTGTTCCAAATGCACTAAAAACGCAAAATGGTACTGCACGGCTAAGCCCTCTTAAAAATGCAGTATTGCCTGTAATCGGGCTGCCATCAATATTTACAGCTCTGGTGCCGGTTATTAATTTACCCAACGATTTGCCTTTAAAAAGCATTTCAACAATACCCATATAAATTGCATAAAATAGTAGCGTAAGTAATCTGTCAACTAATCCAAATCCCGGGGAGTCGTCAATCATATTTATAACTGTTGGGGCAAGTATGGCCAGAACAACTCCAATAAGAATTGCAATTACATAAAAAAAGAGTAGATCAATAATATAATTGGCAAGCCTTTTTCCGGTGCTTGCTCTTATAACAGTATCTTCAAAATTTATTAACAGGTTTTCTTGTTCATGTTGTAACATAAAATGTTTTTATATTTTAAATGAATCCTAAATTAGGTTTAATTGTTAATACGATGCCAAACAATTAATAATTTTATCGGCTAAATATTATTTATTCAATTTTATGTAATTAAATGTTATGGAATAATTATTACAGGATGCAAAAATTTAGTTGCCAGATTCTATGGATTTTAATTAACGAACTAAAAGAAACTAATCTGATTTGAAATTTTAATTATGCAAAAGGGTTTTTTTTTAATACCGGTATTGGTAATTTTTAATGTGGTAGTTTTTGCGCAAAAGCAACTGAAACCCTTGCTGCAACTTGAACTAAAGGGTACGGTTAAAATGATGTCGGAACGTACATTTCAAGCACAGAATAATTTTGGGAAACCAATAAAAGGCGATCGTGCCAACGAAAATTCGGATTATACTTTTAATCAATCGGGCAATTTTGTTGAGCAAAATATCTATAATCAAAATGGGAGCCTTAAGGTCCGGCACAGTTACCGTTACAACAGCGATGGAAAACTTACTGAGCAAAATTTGTATAACCTTGGTGGTGCATTAAAATCAAAGTTTAAATATAAATACAATCGATTTGGAAATCTGGAAGAGCAAAATTTATTGAAGGCAGATGGCAATTTGATATCTACTTATAAATATGATTACAATCAGCAGCAAAAGCAAATTGCTTTTAACTGGTTTAATTCGGATAATTTATTAGATGAAAAAACAATTTATGTTTACAATGAAAACGGCTACCAGTCGGAGTGGCGTACCATGAATGCAGATGGCAGTATTCTATTAAAAAATACTTTTCAATATGATGATAAGGGCAATGTAATTGAAGAAAATATTTACCAGGAAAATGATAGTCTGGTGAAAAAATCCATTTTTGAATATGATGTAAACAATAATTTGTTGCAGTTAATTGAGTTGGGGCTGTCGGAAAATTTATCAAGAAAATAAAGTACCGATATGACAATAAAAACAATTGCATAGAAGAAGTATGGCTGGATGAAAATAATGAAGAGCTGGATCGATTTACATTTAAATATGATTTTGATAAAAGATTAAATTGGGTAGTAAAAATTATGTTTAGAAATGCGGTGCCCGTAACTATTAAAGAAAGAGAACTTGAATATTTTCAATAAATTTAATTTGATTATTTTATTTAAATCAAGATTGATTTTATTTTAAAACGCATATTCAAATAACCCTATTTGGATACTATCCTAGTGAATTCGTAAACAGTTTTATAGTATCTTTATCCACTAACAAAAATTATCTTGACACAATTTATACTCAACCAAAAAGAAATTACAACAGCATTGCCAAAAGCTATGCTGTTGCTCGATTTTATCCGTTACCAACAACAATTAACCGGAACAAAAATTGGATGCCGTGAAGGCGACTGTGGCGCCTGCACCGTTTTGGTTGGCGAAATAATCAACGGCGAATTAATGTATCGTTCCGCAACTTCCTGCCTGATGCCGATTGGTAATGCACAGGGTAAACATATTGTTACCATTGAAGGGGTAAATGTTGAAGGCCTGAATTTTATTCAGCAGGCTTTTGCCGATGAAGGCGCAACACAATGTGGTTTTTGTACACCGGGTTTTATTGTATCGCTTGCCGGCTTTTGTTTAAACGAAAAAGCCAACACTGCTGCAGCTGCAGTTGATGCGGTGAATGGAAATATTTGTCGTTGCACTGGTTATAAATCAATTGAAAAAGCGGCTGCTAAAATAGCTTGTAAAGTGGCTGAACGCAAAGGCGAAAATGCAATTGCATTTGCCATTGCCAATAATATTCTACCAGCATATTTTTCTCAAATCAAGCAACGATTAATTGAAGGCAATACAAAGTCAAATGGTTTGCCGGTAAGCGTTTCAGTTGATTTTAAATTTGTTGGAGGTGGTACCGATCTGTATGTACAGCAACACGAAACTATGGTTCACACAGCAGTTGATTTGTTGTTTGATCAACCGCATTTAAATGGCATTACCCAACAGGGCAACAAATGTTTTGTGGGTCCATCTGTATGTGTTACAGATATGTTGGAGTCGCCGGTTTTTCAACAATATTTTCCCGATCT
>JANPAP010000016.1:0-9274 GCA_031429975.1 Chitinophagaceae bacterium | reverse complement strand
CGGCTTTTTTTATTGTTGAAAAGAAGACTATAATTTATTAAATTTCTTTACAACTAAATCTTCATTGAACTGTATTTTGATAATATAGGTTCCGGTATTAAGGTTACCCGTATTGATATTTAAATTATTAGTGCCTTCAATTATGCTGATTGATTTTAAATAAACCAATTTGCCATTCATATCAATTACACTAATAGATGCTTTATCTGTTCTGTCGGATGTTATACTAACCTGCATCATTTCTTTTACAGGATTTGGATAAACAACAACATCAGAATTGCCTTCATTTCTTACATTTTTAATTGGGCTGTATTTTTCAGAATTATCAGCATCAACAATTTTTAAACGATAGTAATTTATTCCCTTGGTTGGCGCATTGTCAACAAATGAATATTGTGTATTGGAATTGCTGTTTCCAACTGCTGCAACTTGCCCGATTGTTGAATAATTCCTGCCATCGGTACTACGCTCAATTACAAAATAGCTGGTATTAATTTCTAAACTGGTTGTCCAGGAAATTTTATTTACCCTGCCGGTTCTTTGCGCATTAAATGTAAGTAAGCTAATTGGCAATGGAGTATTGGGTCCAACACCTGTTGCTACAGTACCTCCGCTAAAACTATTAATGCTATTGAATTGTGCATATAACACGGCATTAATTTTATTGTTGGTTGTATTGGTATTGGTTAATTGAATAACACCCACTACGCCATCTGGAGTAACAGTAGTTGCATTTGGAATAAATGGTCCGGTGATAGTTTTAAACCACATAAAACCTTCATCAACTGCCCCAGGGTTTGCTGCAATAAAATTATTTTTTGCAGTAACTATTGAATCAAATTCACTTTGAGAATAAAAGAATCGAACATTTACTGGGCCAGTCATAGGATCATCACCTAAACTAACATCCCAATAACGTTGCATTGTGTAGGTAGCTTTTTTTGCCGGTATATCTTCTGCAGCAAACCATTTGCGATCAATTGTTAATTTGGCTTTCGCAGTAATTTTAGCCAGCGCATTTGCTCCTGTACTAGAAGGATCCCACTGTATTCCAAATAAATATCTGGCACTATTTGCATCAGAATAATAAGTCCATCCACTGGCATCTGTACAAGAATTTAATGATGGGTTTAAAATTGATCCGGTTTCTGTACCTCCTGCTAAAGCAACATTGGTTGCAACCGTTTTTTCAGCAACAAAGAAACTATCAATACCCATTTGATTGCCATAAGCACTATAAGCATCTATTGCAAACTGTACAGTTTGTCCAGCAAACGATCCAATGTCAAAAGTATATAATTTCCAAACTGGTTTAGAACTGGTTTGTTGTGCCAGTGTAGGAGTAAGTGTGCTATCCTGGCGATTTACTTTACCTAATCTTTTATAGGTTGTTCCACCATCGGTAGTTGCTCTTAAAACAAGGCTGTCTAAATTATTATATTGAGCATCCTGTGCAAAATAAAATCCAGCAATATAACCGCAATTTGAATTGGCATTTGCTGGTAGAATAATACAATTGGTTCTTAACCTTGAAGCTGTACCTGAAGTATAATTATAGCTGTCAAACAAAGCAAGCCTGGATCCGCTTTTTGGATAGAGTGAATAGGCAGGTGAAAAATCAGGATAATAAAGGCTATCTGCTAATCCCCAATTTCCAGTTCCAGAAATTTGACTAACAGTCCATCCCGGAACACTGCTACCTTCAAAATCTTGTGCATAAGGAGCATTAACCGGAGCTGGTAATGTTATATGAGCTGTAACTAAGGTATCATCTCCATAAAATGTATTACCTGCCAGTGAAACTATGTACGCTGAATCAATATTGGTACCAGCAATTGTAAAACTACCGGTAAAGGTTAAGGTAGCAGTATCACCCGGTAAAATAATAGCAGGGTTGGTTTGTGTAAAAGGCCCCTGAGGATTTGCTCCGATAATATTTAATGCAACTGTTGCAGCACCGGCTGAAATGTTTGTAGCACCGCTGTTTCTGAGTTTTACAACAATAGCGTTAGAAGCGCCACATCCAACAGAAGGAGGTATAATATTTACTATTGCCCCATTAAGCGATGGCGTTGAAAAACTAACTAAATAGTCTTCGGCTTCACCATATGTAAATGTGGTACATGCATCGGTATTTGCAATTGCTGTACTGTATCTAACTCTAACCCTCATACGGGTTGTTCCAGATAAAGCATTAGCAGGAATATTAATTGTTCCTGAAATTACACCTCCGGCGGTACTGCCAATCAACGTATATTCTGATGCCTCAAAAGTTCCATTTTGATTATAATCTATCCAAACTGCAACATTATCATTTCCACCAGGTCCAACTTCTACTGAAATTGATGGTGATTGACCAGGTACAAATGATGCAGCTGCAACCGTTCCTGTATAATCAAAATATCCGGCGCCTGTACAGCCCGTACTGCTGTTATTAATGGTGCCAAATGTTACATTTAATATCTCATCATCCAGTGTGCAATTGGATGCACCCGGCGTACAATAAGTTAATGAACTAGATGTTGTAAAACTTAAAGTTGCACATCCTGTAGCTGGTCCAAAAGAATTTTTTGGCACTACTTTATAATAATAAACTGTATTTAAATTTAAAACTGGAGAAAATGGATAGGATGGAGTTGTTACATTACCTACAAGTGAAGGGGTAGGCGATGTACCTAAATAAATGTCGTACGAAGTGGCATCGCTTACTGCTGTCCAACTTAGCGAACCATTATTTGGAACATTGGTTGCGGCATTGGCTGGTGCTAGTCCGGTGGCACAACCTGGAACAGTACTGGGTACTGAATAAGTAATTACCAAATTAGGTGCTAAACCATTCGTGCCAGGATAACCTGCAATATTATAGTTATTTGTAGAGGCTCTTACATACCCAACATTTACCTTAGTACCAGTAATATTCGATTGCAAAAATGAAATGCCGCCTGCGGTTAAAATACTTGCATTAGCTGCATTGGCTGTCCATGCCGCTGGCGTATTTATTAAGTTAGCTCCTAAACCGCCAATTGCACTAAATAAACCAGCAGCAGTAAGGGTTGCAGGGTCGCCAGCAAATCCGTGTAATTCATTTAAAGCTGTTGATGATGTAGATGAATAGGTAGTGAAATTTGCAGTGGCTGCACTGATAATTGCACCTGCCGGAATTGTTGAAAGATTATAGGAAGCCCAACCCCTGGATCCGGTTGTAGCGGCATTAATATTTGTCATGTCGCCATCAAACTTTGCAAGGCCATCTGTTGAACCGGTTATAAATGAACCGGTAGAACCGGTTGCTGTTATGGTTACTGTTGTTTGAGCAATAGCAGTATTTGAAAATATTCCTAAAATGCCCAATAAGAACAATAAAATAATATTGCTTTTTTTGATTTGGTAATAATGGTTCATACGCAGTTTTTAATTATTAAAAATGTTAGTTTGTTTTCTTCTGGCGGTTGATTGCAAGTTAATTAATTATAAAAGACTATTTGTTAAACGCTAAATTAATTTCAGTCAATTTACTAATTTCTACTGAGTTTTATAACAGTGTCCATTAATTATTGAATAAATAATCAAATTACAGTTACGGAGTGCTTATGAATTATTCTTTAAAAAATTTACGAATAATTTTGTCGGATGATAACTGAATTTTTATTAGATAAGTACCTTTCGAAATAAAATTTGCATCAAATTGAATATTATTTACACCTGCTGCAATATTATTTGATCGGGTATAAACAAGTTTCCCAAATGCATCGATAATGGAAATAATAGCTAAATCTGGTTTATCAGAATTAATCATAATTGAAAGCAGATCTCTTACCGGATTAGGGTAAATCGATACGTCTGCCGTGCCTTCGTTTCTTACACTTTTTATCGGGCTAAATATTTTTGAAAAATCTGTATTAACCATTTGCATGCGGTAATAATTAATGCCTTTATTTGGAGCATTGTCGATAAATGAATAGTCAATAACCCGGTTACTATTTGTATTTGCTGGAACTTGACCGATTGCCGAAAAGCTACGTCCATCAACACTTCGCTCAATAATAAAATTAAGGCTGTTAATTTCCTGGCTGCTGCTCCAGTTAATTTTATTTATTTTATTTATTCTTTGAACAGAAAAATTTATTATCGAAACAGGGATAATTCCTGTGGGCCTGAACTGAAGCGCTAAGGGAGAACCGAAAACGCTGCCTTTGCTGCCATTTAGCCTGTATAAAATACCTTGTGAGCCAGCAGTATTTTCAATGCCAATTGAACAGGCATTTAATAAGTCGGTTGGTTTTGGAGAGCTTGTTTCCGTTTCATTATATTGAATAATGATATTACCATCTGAGTTTAAAATTATTTGAAAACTAATGTACTCTGTTGAGCCAAATAAGTGGGCATGATAAAATGTTATAACAAATTTGGAAGCATCTCCACCATAATAAGTATGGGCATCTGCATAGGTTGCTGTTGTAATATCCAAATCAGCAAGTAGGCCAGCAATATAATTATCAATACCTCCTGCCAACGGTATGGTAACGGGCGTACGGGTTGTTGCAGCACTTAAGGCAGTAGGGTTATTAAAACTTATCCATCCATTTGAACAAATCCAAAATTGATTATAATTTATTCCAAAAAAATTAAAATTAAATGGCAATGCAATTGGATTGGCCAAAACACTATCATCGCCATTGGCACCCCAGTTTATTTCATTGCTTGTTTGGGTTATCCAATTGTAAGTTGGCTGAAATGTAGAAGGAGCGGCGCAGGTTGTTGAATTTGCAAACGCATAAAGTCCGCTTGGGGCTGTGGCAGTGCCAAAACTAAAATTATTACTGGTAAATGTATTTACCAAGGTGTCATTATTTCTAGCTCCATCGGTACCCAAACTGGTATAAACTATTGAAGAATCTGATCCGGTTATGGAGCCGGTAAATGGAGCAAAATCAACTATCTGGCTTTCTCCCGAATTTAAGGTTAATGGCTTTGTATCAGTATAAACCACTGAGCCAGATTGTTTAATTGAAAAGGTTACATTAAATGGACTGCTTTGATTGTTGCTACCAAAATTTGCTATGGAAGCTTGCGGCAAAATGCCACAATTATCAATGCTGGATGCTCCTAATGGGCTATTGATTGAAGTAATGCCCACATCATTTGCAATGGTTAGTCTTGGCTCAATCATAAATTTAAATGGATTACCTGGTGCAAAATCTGTCCAGGAAGTAGAGCCGGTTGGGGAAGTAAAGAAAAAAGTATTTCCCCTAATAGGATTTTCTGTTTGATAAGAGAATGAAATATTAGTAGTTCCAATTTGCCGAACGCCAATATAAAAGGTATCCGTAATGGCAACCGCAGGGCTAATAGGCAAAGTAAATACACCCACTGAACTGGTTTGTGTTGTAGATTCCCAAAGTAACAATCCTGGTTTTCCGATACCCGATTTATCCCAAATGCCAATTTTAAAAGGCTGTCCTCCAGCATTAAAATTTACACCAACCTGGTTAACACTGGTAGGACTACTACTGGTAAATTTTGCAACAAAATCGCCTGTATTAGCATTTAGTCCAACAGCTCCCGAGGCAACAGTGCCATAGGCATATGTATAGGCATTATTGGTTACTGTTTGTGCAACTGATAAATTATTGTCACCTAAAAAATCATCAGCAGGAATGGATACATCAACATTATTAGCACCAGTTACTGCAGGATTAAATGCGGCAAAAGTTACAGTTGCAGCAGCTCCTGAGGCAAGGGAAGGAATTGTTTGCATATTTGTAAAACTATTTGCACCTGTAATATTTAAGGTAACATTTAAATTAGTAATTGTATTGGCGCCATTATTTATAATATTAGCCGAAATAACATGTGGATTTGCAAATGGAATTGGAAGTTTGCCCAATGTATAAACCTGGGTTACGGCAGCGTCATTTAAATTTATATGCCTCAGTTGCACTTGAGGTCTAAAAGCTGAACCGGTATTTAAATCGGTTGTGCCAGATACTGGCATTACGGTACTGTTATATCTTCTACTGGTAATTAATGCAGGATCGGTATTGTTACCCCTTGCTGCATTAAAACTATATGCACCATGTGTTACATTGTCCATTCTTTCAATGAGCAATTGTAAATTATTGCCACTGGTTCTTACAAAAGTTGTTGTAAGATCCACACCCACCCAACCTGTTGCAGAGGCATTAAAAGTGCCATTAAAAACCTGGGTATATCCAGTAGTATTATAAATGCCGGTAGTAAATGTTGTTGTTGTTAAGGGTACTTCTTTTAGATAAATTCTATAATTGTTAACCGAAGTAGGGGTTCCCAATGCAAATACATTTAAGTCGATGTGATTAATAGCGGTGCTAGCAGAATTAAAGTTTGCAGCACCAATTTCCACCTCGGTATAAATATTTTCACTTACGTGATAATTGCTGGGTCCTATACCTATGTTGGTTGACTGCCCTGGGTTAGCTGTAATTTGAACAGTTTGCGAAAAGGTTATTAACGGGAAACTAAATATTAAAAGAAATAAATGTTTGAAGTTATTTGCTGTAAGTAAAATTTTATTTTTCATGAGTTACTTTTTAGTATTTGAAAGTTACTATTTTTTTTAAAATTTAAGCGATTAAAATTTCTATCGGTAAATTAACTGTTCAATCAATTTGAATTGAAAATTATTATTGTTGAAATTTTTCATTTCCAAAAAACGCTTACTGTTTTATTAAATAAATTGATTTCATTTTTCAACATTAGTATTTTTGATTCTCAATATTTACAACAATGAAACATAAACATACAAACGAGCTAATTCACGAAAACAGTCCTTATCTTTTACAGCATGCTCACAATCCGGTAAATTGGTACGCATGGGGTGATGCAGCTTTGCAAAAAGCAAAGGACGAAAACAAATTGATTCTGGTTAGCATTGGTTATGCTGCCTGCCATTGGTGTCATGTAATGGAACGGGAAAGTTTTGAAGATGAGAATACTGCCGAAATCATGAACCGGAATTTTATCAATATAAAAATTGATAGAGAAGAGCGGCCGGATATTGATCATATTTATATGGATGCGGTTCAGGCATTATCCGGAAGTGGGGGCTGGCCGTTGAATGTTTTTTTAACGCCTGATACCAAACCGTTTTATGGTGGCACTTATTTCCCTCCGGTGAAAGCTTTTAACCGGCCCTCCTGGACAGAAGTTTTGCAACAAATTGCAACAGCATGGAGTACCCGTCAATTAGAAATTATTTCGCAGGCTGAGAATTTAACTGACTACCTGCATAAATCTGGAAGCAATTTTCTTAAAAAAATTAATATTGAAATTGCAACCGAAAATCAAATGAACGTTGATCAATGTAATGCAATGTTTTCGGTAATTATGAAATCGGCCGATAAGAGCTGGGGTGGTTTTGGAAATGCTCCAAAATTTCCTCAAACCGCTACTATAAAATATTTATTACTCTATTATTATTATACTAAAAACAACGATGCATTGCAACAGGCTTTGATTTCCATTGACAAAATGTTGCAAGGTGGAATTTATGATCATGTTGGCGGCGGGCTCGCCAGATACAGCACTGATGTTGAATGGTTGGCGCCGCACTTTGAAAAAATGTTGTATGACAATGCACTCTTAATTGATGTTTTGTGTGATGCATTTCAACTTACAAAATCAGAGCAATATAAAAAGGGCATCAACAAAACAATTCATTTTATTCAGCAGGAATTGATGAATCCCGATGGAGGTTTTTATGCAGCTTTTGATGCAGATAGTGAAGGCGTAGAAGGCAAGTTTTATGTTTGGGATAAACTTAGTGTAGAAAATATTTTAGGAACTGATGCGCATTTATTTTGTGAATTTTTTGATGTTACTGAAAAGGGCAACTGGGAAGGAAAAAATATTTTAAGGATTTTAATTCCGGCAATTGAATTTGTAAAAGATAAAAATATAGACATTGATTTGTTTGAAGAATTAATGGAAAATTGCCTGTTAAAACTTAAAGTTGAAAGAAACAAAAGAGTGCCGCCTGCATTGGATGATAAAATAATTTTAAGTTGGAATGGGCTGATGTTAAAAGCCATTGCAAAAGCAGCAGTAGTGTTGCAAGACAGCAAGTTTTTACAATTGGCTCAAAACAATTACCATTTTTTAATGGCAAATTTTACAATAGCAGGTACCTATAAATTGCAGCATACCTGGAAAGGAGGGATTGCAAAATATCCTGCATTTTTAGATGATTATGCATTTTTTATCGAAGCCAGTTTAGAATTATATAATCTAAATTTCGACCCTAGTTTTTTGCAAACTGCAAAAAACTTTTGTGAATTCGTAATTGAAAACTTTAGTGATGAAGATGCCTTGTTTTTTTATTTTACCCACAAGGATCAAAAAGATATACTTGTACGAAAAAAAGAAGTTTATGATGGGGCAACTCCATCAGCTAATGCTGTAATGGCAAGCAATCTTTTTAAGCTTTCAACGATTTTCGAAAACAGTGAGTGGCGGATAAGAGCTAATAAAATGCTTTTAATGATTGCAGAAACTATTACAAAATACCCAACTTCATTTGGAGTTTGGGCTGCTGTTTATTTACATCAACTTATTGGTACTAATGAAATAACTGTTGTTGGATTTAATGCAAAGCAAGTTTCAAAAATATTGCAAACAGAAATATTTAATCCAGTAATGCAATTGGCAATAGCTGAAAAAGAATCAGGGGAACTTCCCATATTTAAAAATAAATATTCAGGCAATCCGGCAAATATTTATTTATGTAAACAGCAGGAATGTAAACCACCAGTTTCAGATGTTTCAGTTTTAATAAAGATTATTAAGAAATTAGATATAGTAAACAAGAAATAACACAATAATCTTATTAAGCTTTCGTTTTTAGTATTGGGTTTGTTATATTTTATAAAAAATGTTCTATAAAATAATACGAATTGTTAGTGAATCAAAATAATCATTACATTTGCCAATACCCTCAAAGTTTAAATCAATGAAAAACAAATTAAGCACTAATGTAGCTTTATTAGCTATTGTACTTTTGGCTGGTTGTAGTAAGAACAACAAGGGAAGCCTTTTGCCTGCTGATGGACAGCTTCATGGTGTTGCACCAGCTACTAAATGGGCATTGCCAAAGCCTCCAGGTATGGTTTATATTCCTTCCGGTACCTTTCATATGGGGCCTAGCGATGAGGACGTGAATTATGCCTATACTGCAAGAAACAAACAAGTTTCAATCAGCGGCTTCTGGATGGATGCTACTGAAATTACTAACAACGAA
>JANPAP010000015.1:0-5531 GCA_031429975.1 Chitinophagaceae bacterium | reverse complement strand
GTATCGGGCAACCGATACCGTAATTAAAGGAAAAGGAAAACTAACGATGACCTTTACCCCAGAAGGCGGTGGAGAAGCTCAGGTTTTTGAAGTGTATAATTTTAAAGGCGATGGCGTTGCCATGAGCATGTACAATACCGACGAAAGTATTTTTGGTTTTGCAAGAAGTTGTATGAATATGGCGCTTACCAAACAATGGCCGCTGTATCTTTCTACAAAAAATACCATCCTTAAAAAATACGACGGAAGGTTTAAAGATATTTTTGAAGAAGTATATCAGCATGAATTTAAAACAGCTTTTGATGCAGCAGGCATTGTGTACGAACACCGCCTGATTGATGATATGGTTGCCAGTGCATTAAAATGGAATGGCAATTTTGTATGGGCCTGTAAAAATTATGATGGCGATGTACAAAGCGATACCGTGGCACAAGGCTTTGGCAGCTTGGGTTTGATGACTTCTGTTTTAGTAACTCCTGATGGAACCACCATGGAAGCAGAAGCGGCACATGGAACGGTTACCCGTCATTATAGAGAGCACCAAAAAGGCAAACCAACTTCTACCAATCCCATTGCATCTATTTTTGCATGGACCAGAGGTTTGGCTTTTCGTGGTAAATTAGATGACAACCAGCCCTTGATTGATTTTTGCAATGCTTTAGAAACTGTATGTATTGACACAGTTGAAAGTGGCAAAATGACAAAAGATTTAGCGGTATGTATTCACGGAAATAAAGTAAATCACGGCGAACATTATTTATATACCGAAGAGTTTTTAGATGCTATTGATGCAAACCTGAAAACAAAAATGGGCATGTGATGAATTTTGAATTTATAAAAAAAGACCTCAGAAAATTCTGAGGACTTTTTTTATAAATTATTTTTTAGTTTACGAAATCATGCATCCCCTTTTTTTACAAAGGAGCAAAATAAAAAATTTTGTTTGCTGTTAAATGGTGTTAAGTGATCTTCGGTGATACATTTTTGTTTTTTAAAATCCTGTTGCAACAAACCTGATAAAGTTGTTTCGTTATATTTTTTAACCGCTAATCCGCTGCAAAAATCGGGGCCGGTTTCACTGAATGTGCCTATAATAGCCACCGCATTTTTTTGAGTTGATTTTTTTATGATACTGTAATAATGCTCAATCTCCGGGGCTGTTGTAAGAAAATGAAAGGCAGCCCTATCGTGCCAAAAATCAAATTTTTCAGTGGGTTCAAATTCATTTACATCTGCAACAATCCAGTTAATTTTTTTTGCATTATCACCCAGGCGTTTTTTTGCTTTTTCCAATGCTGCTGATGAAATATCCAGCACCGTAATATTTTCAAATCCCTTTTCCAACAATACATCCACCAGTTTACTATCACCCCCACCGATATCAATTATTTTTGATTGTTTCGAAATTGTAAAGTCTTTCAGTAATTCCATTGTGGTAATGGGATAGTCCTGCGTCCAGCTTACTTCAGTAGGTTGTTTATGTTGGTAAATATCTTCCCAATGGGATTGCAATTTTTTATTACTCATTGTTTGAATTTTAATTTAAGTATCGTAGTATTTTGATTGTAAAAATTAAAAATTAAATTTTTATAAAGCCAAAGCAGGAAGTAGTTTTATTTCATTTCGATACAAAATAATTTTCTTACTGTTTTCAAGTTGTTTCAATAATCTTGATATCACCACCCTGGAAGTTGCCAATTCATCCGCAATAAGATTGTGCGATGCTTTTATAACACTGGATCCGGATAGCCGCTGTTTTTCTTTTAAATATTCAACCAGCCTTTCATCTAATTTATGAAAGGCAATACTTTCAATAGATTTCAGCAATTCAATAAATCGGTCATTAAAACTCCGCATGATATAATTTTTCCAGCTTGTGTATTTACAAAGCCATTCATCTAATTTAATATGCGGTATGGCAATCAATTCTACATCCTCTTCGGCAATTGCTTTTACTTCACTTTTTTTTGCTTCTATGCAACAACTGTAGGCCATCGAACAACTTTCGTTGCTGGATAAATAATACAATAATATTTCATTGCCTTCGTCATCAAGTCTGTAAACTTTTATGGTTCCTTTTAAAATAACCGGCATCATACGAATGTATTTTCCGTAATCCATTATTAAATCGCCTTCATTAAAATTTTGAATAACGCCAAACTGTTGCATCTCCTTCAACAAAGCGGGCTCAAAAATATTTGCAAGATTATCTAAGTTTGACATGCTCTTTAAAAATAAAAATTTAAAACAAAATTATATTGCATCATATTTACCTTATTAAATTCGTAGCGTTTATTATTATACAGCTCCCCATTATTTATTTTTCCTACAACTAATAATTGGGCTTCCAAGCCATTTAATACGCCAGTAAAACTATACCGAAAATCTGCATTTAACTGGTAGTATGAAGGTAACCCATACTTATTTAACTGGTAATTTTTTACATCGGGCAATTTAAAATAACCTGCAGCCAGCGAAGTATTTACATGCAGCTTGGGCAATTTATAATTTACCTTGGCTACCATTGCATGCACATCTCCAAATCCTTCATTTCTTTCCCTTGGCAAAAAAGTAAAAAAGGGATCTCTTCCCCATTCACGGGGCATTAAATACCGGCCTTGTTTTGTTATGCGGTTATAGTTGATACTGGTTTCCAAACGCTTGTTTTTCCATCCTACCCTGGCACCAAATGCAATAGCTTTTGTTCCTTTTTCAAAATACGTTTTAGCTGCATTTGCATTGCCACCATTATTTATCGCATCCTGCCTTATTAGCTGGGCCGATGCAAAAATGCTGCTGTTATTTTTTAATGGAAATAAAAAATCTGTTTGCAACATTGCCGTGTTAAAAATATTATCTACCAAAAAATTCCAGCCTTGCATTTTTATTTTTTTTGTAAGTTGATAATGGGCTCCTAAAATAAATACACCCCTACTTTTCAAATTACCAAAGTACTGCGATTTTGATCCATCAGAATTTATTCCTGCCGGATAAATACCCATCGATTCATCAATACCAAACCATTTGATAGTACTACGTGGAGAGATGGCATACAACCATCCTGCTTCCAATTTTATTTTTTTTAGTTCATTTATTTCAATCCAAATACCTTCAACGTTGGTTGGCCGCATTCTTCCATCCTGCAAATTAATAAAGGGCGTGTTGATGATTTGTCGCCCAAAAACAAGCTTGCTTTTTTTGTAATTATATTTCAAATAAAATTCTTCCAGCTTGTCCATATTTTTTTTGTTGACGGAATCCTGAAGATCAAACAACCCAATTTCGTAGCGGTTATATTGTCCGGTTGCCGAATCGGCTTTTGTAAAATCCGAAGAGCCAAGATTAAAAATAAAAAAGCCACTTACAGCAAACTGAAAGCCATGAAAAATTGCAGTTTCATATCGGATACCGCCACCAGCCGCATTTGCATAATAGTTGGTAAGTTCTTTTTTATTTTGGGTACCCATAAAAAAATAACGAAAGTGGCCATTAAACTGCCCTCTTTTAAATGCTGATAAAACAGAGATGGAGTCTTCCGTTTGTAGCTGCTTGCCTTTATACATTTCGGGCTTATCAGAAATTTCCTGATGTTGTGCAAAGAGGTTGTCGGCAATCATTAATACAAATACTACAAATAATAAAACTGTCTTCTTCAAAATCAATCGCTCCTTTTTGTTTAATAAAATTTGTAATCAACCCCATACACTTGTGTAAGCAAAGTTTGCGGTCCGTCTAAAATAGTAGCCGCCATTGGCGGTGTTGGTGTTACTGGCGAATTAGCTGCCAGGTATTCTTTCATTACCGTATGTAAAGTATGTGAAGTATTATTTGTGTTTGCCACATTCTTCATCCGGCATAACATATCGGCCGGGTCGCCATCTCTTTCGCAGGCACAGATGCTGTAGGATTTTTTTAAATCAATCGGTAATCCGCCAATGGTAATTTCCTGCACACGCTTTCCTTTTTCGGCAAAAGCATAAAAGGAAACTTTCATTCCTTTGAATTTAATTACCCATCCTCCAAATCGCTCGGCAGCTTCTTTTGCAAAAACATTATTCAGTTCTATTTCGAGCCACTCTTTAATTTGTTTACCGGTAACATTGCCGGTACGTACCGTACTATCCACTGGCAACATATCAAAAATAAAACCTTCGGTGATGGGGATATTGCCGGTATGATCGGGAGTTGTACGTGGCGGACAAAATCTAAATCCATTGGAAAATACAATATCAATATCTTTCATCGTCCAATCCAGTGCATCCAAAATCATGGTATCAATTGGATTTTCTACCACAAAATATCGGTACAAAGGAATGGTACTATAACCAGCAATTTTATAAATGGATTCCTCAAAAGGCTGTTCATTATTTTTTATTAATGCAACCATTTCATTGGATGCAGGATATTTACTGGCTGTAACTTCCACCAGTTCATATTCGTCCTTAATTACTTTTCCATTTTGAATAGTAAGATTTAATTTTCCAACAAAAGAACCAAAGGCACCCGGCTCCACCACTTTGGCATATTTGCATTGAATGGGCTTACGCACTCGTTCATGCGTATCGCCTCCCAAAATATAATCTACCCCATTACACTCTGGCAAATTAGCCAAGTGAATTTGTTGCGATAATCCCAGATGAGCCACTACTAAAACATAAACACATTGCTCCTGGTTACGCAACACATCTACATAATGCGCCAGGTTTTCTTCGGGCATTGTATAAATAATTCCCTTGCTGTAATTGGGTGATTGCCTTATAGGAACCAATGGATCAGTATAACCTATAAAACCAATTTTTATGCCGTTTACATTCCAAATATGATAGGGTGGAAAAATCAATTCGCCTTTTTTGTTATCACCTAAATCGTGGTACATATTAGCGCAAACTTTTGGTGCATTTAAAGACCCCAACAATGTTTGCATGGCTTGTTTGTAATAAATTACTTCCCAGTTTCCGGGTAAATATAAATCGTAACCCAAAGCATTTAAAATGGGCAGCATGGCTTTGCCGGTTGTTTTAACAGAGAGTTCGCTTCCCTGAAACATATCGCCGGTATCAATTAAAAAACTATTGGAATTATTTTTTCTTTCATTTTTTAGATAGGTATCAAGATGTGCATAGCCGCCTGTTTTACGAAAAACCGCTTTGTCGTTTTCCCAAAATAATTCATCATGTGCATGCACCTGGCAATGCACATCTGTTGTTTGCAATATTGTAATTGTAAAAGATTCATCAACGGCATTTATTTCATCCGTTTCATTTTTATTAATCGATTCGGCAGCAGCAATTATTGGAGAAGCTGCCAGCAAACCTGCACCGCCAATTGTGCCTAATTGTTTTATAAAATTTCGTCTGTTATTCATTTTTATTTTTTTGCCTGTCCGCTTTTTCGCATTAGCGCAAATTAAGTTTCAATATTTTTCTTTCTATCCCTTTTCTACAGCCCCTTAGGGGCAGCACTTTGGTAGAAAATAATCCTATAATTTTAATAAAGCCCATAGGGGCGATATTTTCTCTCCTCCCCAGAAG
>JANPAP010000014.1:0-2227 GCA_031429975.1 Chitinophagaceae bacterium | reverse complement strand
CCCAAAGGAAATTTTGTAAAAAAGATTGAACAACACAAATAATATTAAATCTGAAAATAGCTGTTATAAAAAATCCCACTTTTAATTAAGTGGGATTTTTTAGTATAAACTTAAATCATGATTTAGTGTTGAACATTTTCTAAAGCCTTTGGATCGTGTTTGTATTTGAATACAAGAAGAAAAACAATGGCTATCACCAAAGCATAACCAGCAAATGTAAACCATATGTTTTGCCAATTTTTAACACCGGCAGCATCTGTAAAAACATCCACAATCTTTCCTGCAAAAAGGCCTCCTAAAATTGCGCCCAAACCGTTTGTCATTAACATAAATAAACCTTGAGCACTGGCCCGTATTTCGGGCTTTGCTTCTTTATCTATAAACAAGGATCCGGAAATATTAAAAAAGTCAAATGCCATTCCATAAACAATCATAGATAGAATTAACAGGTATAAACCTGAACCTGGGTTACCTATTCCAAATAACCCAAAACGCAACACCCATGCAGCCATACTTATCAGCATTACTTGTTTAATACCAAATCTCTTTAGGAAAAATGGTATGGCAAGTATAAAAAGTGTTTCAGAAATCTGAGAAAGAGAAATGAGAATATTTGTACGGGTTACTGCAAAACTATTTGCGTATTCCGGATTATTTCCAAAATCTTTAAGGAATGGAAAGCCAAACATATTGGTAATTTGTAAAGCAGCACCTAAAAACAACGCAAACAAAAAGAATTTTGCAATCATTGGAGTTTTAAACAATTTAAAAGCATCTAATCCCATACGGGCAGCAAATGATTTTTCACCAACAGCTTTACTGATTTCTACTCTTGGCAGGCTAAAACAATATAACCCAGTACAAACGCCTGCTACGGCAGCAAAATAAAATTGAGTATTATTTTGAGTCCATCCCAACAGGTCAACAGCCCACTCTGCTACAATAAACCCAACGGTGCCCCAAACCCTGATGGGTGCAAAAGCTTTTTGAACATCAAACTTATTTTCGCTCAAAATGCTGTAAGAAACAGAATTACTCAATGCAATGGTTGGCATATAAAAACAACTCACTAAAAAAATTGCCCAATACATATCGCCTGCATTACTTACCGTGCTTGCATAATACAAAGCTGCTCCACCCAGAATGTGGCAAATACCCAATACAATTTCTGCCCGCAGGTATTTATCTGCCAATACACCCATCAATGCAGGCATAAATAAAGATGCCCATCCCATTGTTCCATATGTATTGCCAACTTTTGATCCCAGGCTTGAATCAATAGGATTATTGAAGTTTGCAAACATATATCCTCCAAGAGAGATCAACCAAATTCCCCAAACAAAAAATTGCAAAAAACTCATCAGGGTCAGTCTAAACTTAATACTCATAAATAGTTATTGAATTTTAAAATGTCGGTAAAACATTACCAGTAACAATCGTTTATTTTAAGTTTGAAAGATATACAATTATTGATTACAACAATTTTCAGTATTTAATTTTTTATCAAAAAAAAGCGGAAAAAATTTAATTAATCCTCAACATATTTAATAAACTCTAGCAATTACAGAATAATTATTTAATTGGGTGCTCATATTTATATTTCGTAAGGGTTAATTATTTATATTGCACTTTGTTAATTTCAGAAACTACACTTTCTTAAAACCAAAACTGGTATTTCCGGATTGACTGCTAATAATTATAAACAAATTGTAATGAAAAAAATTTACGTAATCGTAGGACTGTCTTTATTATTGGGACATGTAACCAAGGCTCAAACAATTACCCCTGAACTTATTAATTTTACACAGTTGGCTCAGTATGAGGCTGCCCATCCAGAAATTTTTGGCACTTGTAGTACTTGTCCAAAAAAAGAAAATGATAAGGGGTGGAAAAACATTCCGGAAAATTTGCCAATTCCAGTAGGTGCCATTATTAAAAAGCAACAGCAGGAAAACTTAAGACCAACAAATCCTGCAACTCCCTTAACCCCAACCAATCCATTGGTTCCTTCTCCTGCTCCTAATCAAAACTTTTTAGGACATGTTGATCCAGGACAAGGTATCCCTCCTGATACACATGGTGCAATAGGTTTAAACCATGTAGTTACAGCAACAAATGACTATCTAAGAATACATACAAAATCGGGTACTGTTATCAGTACTGTTTCTATTACCTCATTTGCAGGTGTTCCAAATACCTGCGATCCATATATTAAATACGACCCGGT
>JANPAP010000013.1:0-4914 GCA_031429975.1 Chitinophagaceae bacterium | reverse complement strand
AAGAAACTTTTAGTTCCTTACTGTCTTCATTCCAGTTGGCAGCAGTAGCGCCTGCTGATCTTGCAGATTTCTCAATTGTTTTTTTACACATGCCGCAATTACCCCAAACTTTGATGGTTTCTTTTTTTAAGGATTGCTGACTGAAAGAAAAGTTGCTGAATAGTAAGCTGAATAATAATACAGCACTAAATGATAGTGATTTCATGATTGTTAATTTTTAACTGGTAAATTAATTTTTTAAATGTGCAGATAGCACAACGTCACTACAAGGCATGCCAGTAGTGATTATCAAATGGTAAAAAAATTTATAGTCGGAAAATAGAATTCATTATACAAAGCGCTGGGCCTGTAAATATGGGAGGGGAGTGATTGGTTGCTTCAAGCGTAAAAGGATCGTTTACTGTTAGCCAATTTTTATCAACAAATGTTTTTGCAATAATGGCAACAGGCATTTCAAAACTTAAATTGTTTGAAACATTTTTATGAGAGTCGTTTAATTTAAAAAATTTATGTTCATCGCTGCAGCATCCCGATTTTTTTTCAGTCATGCCACAGTTGCCACATTTATCATCACTGGAGCCATAAAATTCTATACCGGCTTTTTTGCCCATGCAATAGTGAATTTCCATGGCAATACCCGAAGATACCCCGAGGTATAAAAAAGCTAATATGGCTACCAATATTTTTTTCACTTCAGTGCAAATCTATATTGTTTTCATTAAATTATTGTTTTGCAAATTGATACTGCCCAATTTTAACATCTTACAATAACAAACATCAGTTTACAAAATTCCATTGTATGCCAAAGCGGAATAAAAATCCGGGATACACATAATGGGGCGCTGCAAAATTATTTTTATTAAAACCAAAGCCATTTTCAAAACTAACACTGTTTAAATTTTCGACACGTAAATAGGCGGTAAAAGATTTTATTTTAAAATGCATGAAGACGCTGATATCAGGCCTGTTGCTGATTGTAACAGAATCCTGTGGCACAAACTGCCCCATCACCGGAGAGTAATCCAATGTTTTATACGGCGTGTAATATCTAAATTCAATGCCCGTACTAAGGTTTAAGTTTTTGTACAAAACAGTTTCGTGTATAAAACGGTTTCTTGTAAACAGTAAGGGAACCCGAATGGGTGCTGCAGCGTCTGTTGGTTGAAAAGTAATTTCGCTGTACCAATTCCATTTTTTACTAAGCCGAATTTTTTTAGCGGCAGTTAATTGTAAAATATTTATGATCTTACTGTACTGGGTAGTTTTATAATAGCTGTTGAAAAAAGAGTAATTGGTAATAAAATAATTGGCTGCTGATAAACTGATAAATGGATTATCGGCTGCAGCTTTTATTACAATAATATTTTCTTTATTAAACGAACCGGTATTGCCAAAATTAAAAGATGAGTTGGTATTAAAAATATAGGAAGGGCTTCGGTTTATATTTTGAAAAACCAGGTTTACATTGCCCCAGCGTTTATTTAAATATCTTGATAAATTGGCGTAAGCACTGTAATCGCCACTGTTAAAACCATTCAGATAAAATTCGCCCTTGGCCAAAATATCCCACAATTTATTTTTTGTTTTATTACGGTACTCGCCATGCAAAACAATATTGTAAAAGTTTTTACTGCCCGATGAAAAAGTACCTTTTATATTTTCGAGCCTGGCTCCCGCCAACAAATATTGACCGGAGTTTTTTGTATCCGGAAATTGCAATAAAGAAAAATCATTGCTGATAATTTTCCAGGAATCCATCAGCTTGATAGTATCATTCGGTTTTAATGTTGTATCATACTTGTTTTGATAATAGGCTGAATCGGCAGCAATATCCTGAAACAAATAACTGTAGCTACTGTAATTAAAAGTATGTTGAAACCGCAGCTTCGAATAAAAAAGATATTCGGTTGTACTATCGTTTATGATAACCGAATCTTTTTTGCCGATATCATACGACTGTTTTAAATAAAAAGTAAAATCACGGTAAATATTGCCGGTATTGATATTGGTAACAAATGGATTGGGATCGCTTTGCGGTGCAGCTCCCAATTTAACAGGAATAGAAAACCGTCTCGAAAAATTTGGGCTCGTAAGAAAACTGTCATTTACAATTCCGCCGTTTTCGGCGCTGTTAATGGCATTGCCCATTAAAATAAAATGAGCAGCATATCTTTTTCGTTTGCTTTGGTAATTACTGAACAGCCGGTAATTGTTGTGATTGGTATTTTGTGTAACAAAAAAACCTGGCGCATTTAAGAGCCGGTATTCGAAACCAAAATTAAAATTAGGCCTGGGGCTTTGGGTGTGAAATAATTTTATCATTTGCTCCTTACCCGATGCCAGCTGGTAATTCATTTGGGTAAAGGGTTTGCTGGTTTTAAAAAACCGGCTGTTCTCCAACGTAAATCGGTATGCATCAAATGAATGAAAGCCAGCATCCCAGCCGGTTTTAGTTAAGGGCGAATAAATTAAGGAGTATCCTGCCGATCCTGCATTGCCCAAATATTGTAAGGTATAGGGCACCGCATAATATTTATAAAAATCATTGATGTCGGTATCCAGCCGCAGGCTTCGGATAGAATCGAGGTATTTAAATGAAATATTGATAGAGTCTTTTGCATCATTGCGGTGTTCAAATCCAATGCTGTCTTTTTTGCCTTTGTTGCTGCTATTGCCAAAACCGGTGTTGCCTCTGCCAATATTTCTAATCATATCGGAGCCAACTTGCGAATAGCTGCTATTGATAGCAAGTAAAAATAAAATTGAAAAAAATATTTTATTCATCAGAATAATAAGTAAGCCCGGTACTTTGTTGTTTAAAAAATAATTTCAAAGGTAAGCGAACTTATATTGCAATATTTTTTATTGAGGGCTTAAAGGATGTTTAATTATAAAGAATGTTGCAGATGTTATGCAGTTTTTATTGACAGAAAACTTGTAACAGTTTATTATCTTCGCCAAAATTTTTATTATGAACCTCCACGAATATCAAGCAAAGGAATTACTAAAAAAGTACAATGTACCAGTGCAGGAAGGTATTGCCTGTAATACTGCCAGCGAAGCAGAAGAAGCGTACAAGCAAATACATACCCAATATGGCAGCAAGTTTGCCGTTGTAAAAGCCCAGATTCATGCAGGTGGCCGTGGTAAGGGTTGCGTTGTAGGAACCGAACAACGAGGTGTTGCGGTTGGTAAAAATGCAGAAGCTGTTAAGGAGATAGCACAAAATTTAATTGGGGGTACTTTGGTTACCATACAAACCGGGCCGGCCGGTAAACTGGTAAATAAAGTATTGGTGGCACAGGATGTTTATTATGATGGACCTAATCCGGTTAAAGAATTTTACTTATCCATTTTGCTTGATAGGGCTACCGGCGAAAACGTAATTATGTACAGTACCGAAGGTGGTGTGAATATAGAAGATGTGGCACACGATACACCCGAAAAAATATTTAAAGAATGGGTATACCCAGGTGGCATATTACAGGCTTTTCAGGCAAGAAAAATTGCTTTTAATTTAGGATTAAGTGGCGATGCTTTTAAAAATTGTGTAAAGTTTGTAACCAATTTATACAATGCATATGTTGGGTTAGATTGTGGTATGTTGGAAATAAATCCATTATTTAAAACCAGCGATGAAAAAATTATTGCAGTAGATTGTAAAATGAGTATTGACGATAATGCTATCATGCGCCATCCGGATATTTCAGTATTAAGAGATATCAGTGAAGAAGATCCTACCGAAGTTGAAGCAGGTAAATTTAATTTGAACTTTGTAAAATTAGATGGTAATGTAGGCTGTATGGTTAATGGTGCAGGTTTGGCAATGGCTACTATGGATATGATTAAATTAAGTGGCGGTGAACCCGCTAACTTTTTAGACGTAGGCGGTACAGCTAATGCCCAAACGGTTGAAGCAGGCTTCAGAATTATTTTAAAAGATCCAAAAGTAAAAGCGATACTGATTAATATTTTTGGAGGTATTGTTCGTTGCGACAGGGTTGCACAAGGTGTTATTGATGCCTACCAATCTATTGGCAATATCGAAATTCCTATTATCGTACGTTTGCAGGGTACCAATGCAGATGTAGCTAAAAAACTGATTGACGAAAGCGGTTTAAAAGTACAAAGCGCAATTTTATTAAGCGAAGCAGCAGCGTTGGTTAATAAAGCGGTAGCATAAAATTTTATAAATACTATTATTAAAATCCCCTTTTTGAAGGGGATTTTTTTTGGTTATAGCCTACTATAATTACTTCAAAACGATCCACAAAACTGGAGCTTTTTTAGATATAGGAATTTTTATACATACTGTAGAGTGTTTTTATTTTTTGGAGTATTCCATAAATCGGACAATTAACTCATCGATCTTTCGTTAGTGTTTTGTAATAAATCTTTTCAATCCAATATCAAAAGATAAAACTTTATGGCACCGTATAATATTTTTATTGTAGAAGACGATCCTTGGTACGGAGAAATTCTGGAATACCATCTCTCCTTAAATGAAGATTATGTAATTACCCGTTTTACTACCGGTAAAGAGTGTTTGGCTAACCTGTATAAAAAGCCCGATTTAATTTCTATTGATTTTTCGTTGCCCGATTTTACAGGCGATAAACTATATCAAAAAATACGGGAAGCCGATGACAGTATTCCGATTATTGTAATTAGCGGACAAGAAGAAATTGCGGTAGCAGTAAACCTTTTAAAGATGGGTGTTTCCGATTATCTTTTAAAAGATGAAAATACCAAAGACATGCTTTGGAATGCGGTTATCCGTATCCGTAAGTTGGGTAATCTTAAAAAAGAAGTGGAACATTTAAAAGAAGAATTAGGACAAAAATTTTCGTTCGATAAAAGCATCAAAGGCCAAAGCCCGGCTTTGCTAAAGAGTTTTTCTTTGATGGAAAAAGC
>JANPAP010000012.1:0-1855 GCA_031429975.1 Chitinophagaceae bacterium | reverse complement strand
GCACGCCCTTGAACGGGCTTCTGGCAGGATAGGCATAGTTTTTCTTGGATTTGCATATTTTTATTTTTTACCATTTTTCGTTCACAGTATCCCAACGATACAAAAAATTATTCGTTTTTAAACGGTTACAAGCGGTTACTTTCGTAAGTAAATGGATAGCAACCGACTAAGTTTTGTGGCATGGGCAAACTTTGTGATGTCGGAAGGAAACAGCCCAACGACTGAGATAAATAAATCATTCACAAAAAATTATACGAAATTACATTTTAATGTTGCCCATTTTAAAAATATTAATTTTAGATGCTTCGGCTGCAGATGTGGAAAAAATTAAACAGGTTTTAATAAATTCCGGTATCGACTTTGAGTACGAATTAGTCAATAATAAAATCGATTTTATAAATGCGTTAACCCTATTTAAACCAACCCTTATCCTTTCCGAAAACAATATTCCCAATTTTAATTCAATACAGGTAATAGAACATTTAAAAGCTGCTAATATTCTTTTGCCCTATATTTTAGTAACAACCGAAATAAATGAAACATTGCTGGTGCAAATTATAAAATTAGGTGCCTCCGGTTATGTTTTAAAAAACAATTTACTCAGGCTTCCAATTGCTGTAAAAAATACAATTGAAATATCCAAACAGCTAGAAGATAAAATAAAAGCAACGCTGGAACCGGAAAAAAATGAAACAAATTATCGGGAAATGTTGCAACGAATTACTGATTCGTTTGCCGCAATCGACAACAATCTTTGTTATACCTATATGAACGAAAAATGCAGTGAGTTAATGGGCTGCAACCCGGTTGAAATAATTGGAAAAAATATTTACAAAGAGTTTCCTGAAATAATTGGACAGCCATTTCAAATAGCACTTGATAAGGCAATAACTACACAACAAAATATAAACGAAGAATTTTTTTATGTACCTTTTAATAAATGGTTCGAATGCCGCATCTACCCCAATTCTCATGGAACCTCTATTTACTTTACCGATATTACTGAAAGGAAAATAGAAAGAGAAAAATTAGACAAATCAGTGCAAAGAAACATTGCGTTTATTGCTGCCATACCGGATCTTATTTTTATAATAAACAAGCAAGGCATATTTACAGATTTTCATCCTGCAAAAAATAAAACAACCCTTACGCAGCCTGAAAATTTTCTGGGAAAAAATATAAAAGAAATACTGCCAATCGAATTGGCAATTGAAACTATAAAAAACATTGAAATTGCTTTAGAAACGGGAGTGTCACCTAAACATCGTTATCAACTTAATTATCCGGATGGCGTACATTATTTTGAAGCCCGGTATGCAGTAGTTAATGAAACAGAAGTATTAATTATTGTAAGAGAAATTACCGGCGAAATTGAAGCTGATAATAAATTATTAAAAATAAATGAGGCCTTAGAAGCTGCCGAAGAACTGGCAAAGCTTGGAAGTTGGTCATTTAATATAAACACACAAGAAAGGATTTGGTCTAAACAAATGTTTCGGCTTTTTAATTTAGAACCTGCTGCCACGGCTATTTCTAATGAAGCTTTTATAAATTATACACATCCCAACGACAGGGATTTAATATTTGAAAATATAGCATTGCTTGCTAAAGGGATAGTTCCCTCCAAAAAAACATTTCGTACCAATCCACAAGTAATGCCCTTAAAATATTTTGAACCTGCGTTTAAAATAATAAATGATGAAAATGGAAAACCTTACAAATTTACAGGTACGCTTTATGATATTACTGAGCGGATTATCACTGAAAATTTATTAAAAGAAAATGAAGCAAAATACCGTACGCTTATTGAGCAGGCATCGGATGCCATATTACTGGTGGATGATTCCTTAAAATA
>JANPAP010000011.1:0-1686 GCA_031429975.1 Chitinophagaceae bacterium | reverse complement strand
TAGGAATTTTATTTTGAATTCATTAACAAAAAGCAAATAAACTTTTTGAAGTACGGTAAGAATAAAATGAAAAATCAAGCTGGATAAGAATTGTAGCAGCAAAAAAACTAAATACTTTTTTACAATTAGAAAATGAAAAATTGTTGATTTAGAAAATGATTGAAATAAATAAAAATAGAGAATGGCTTAAAACAAAAACTTCCACAACTAGGTTGTGGAAGTTACTTGTTGAACTTACTTGTTTAAGGCTCGTTCGGGGATCTAAAAACGTTGAGGGGTTTCCTCTCCAGAAGTAAATTAATTCCTGGTTTCAGTGTGATGGGTCTTTTGCCATTATCGCTTTTTACAGCATAGGCTTAGGATATTGTCTTTAACTGGTTTTTCATGCTTCACTACTTTTAAGGGTAATGAATTTGGTATTGGTTTTTTCGGTTTTTTCTAGCCATCATCGCTTGTTACAGCATAAGCTTGGGATATTGAACTTCTTGGTTTTTCGAACTATCATCGCTTGTTACAGCATAAGTTCAGGATTTAAGAATTTGTCGGTTTTAAAAGGATTTGGACTTTGTTTTAGATTGTTTGGATCTTTAACTCAGAACAATGGGTTGTTATTATTTTTAGTTTATTATTTTAAAAAAATAGAAGTTGACTGATATTGGACTTTTTCAGCTTTACAAAGATTTTGGATAGAAATCTTACTGGTTTATTTGGATGTTTGGATAGATTGATAATTAATTCGTATCAATCAACTTCTGGTACAAATATCTAACGGTTTTCGTTCATCAACAATAGAAGATTTGCTCTGTTTTACCGTCGGTAATATTACCGCTGCCTACGTATATATACAGAGATAATTACGATTAATACCAGCAAATCAAATCAAATTCAATAATTTATTTTTTATCAAATTCGCTAAAAGGGTTGATTTCACTGGCTTTTGGCAACATCTAAGTCAATCGTAAAAATACTTATCAAAAAATTTACGGTTGCCGATTTTTGATTTTTTGCATAATTACGGATTTGCCATAAACATTTTTTTATCAAAATAAAATGCAAAATATTTTGGTTAATTCATTTTTAATTCAAAAAAAAGAATAGTGCTTTAAAAATTATTGAACAGATTATTGAATTTTTTAAAAGAAATCATTCAGTTAATTTGGTACGCTTTTACCCACAAAAAACTCCCATTTTAAAAACATGGGAGTTTAATTTTTTTTGCACTTTGCTAAAATTATTTCAGTTAGCTTTTTAGGAGTTAATTATTGTAGCAACTCAAAATTTTTTAATAAAATTGATTTCCCTTTAATTATTAACTGGTTGATCTTTTACAAGATTTGGATTTAGGATAGATAGATTGCTTCGATAGCTTTAAAAGGGTAACAGGTCCGATTTTTTTTACAGGAATTATTTTACTTAGTAATAATTTAATTCACCGCTTAATAAAAAAGAAATTGACTGACATTTGACTGAAACATTAAGGTCTTTAAATTGATATTGGATTTTAAAACGGAACTCTTTGTTATTGGATATGTTGGATAAAATTCTGTATCAATCAACTTCAGTGCAAATATCCAACTCATAACCCTTGTATAAAATAGATTTACATGTAAATTATATATAGCAGTTTAGCAACCACATTGGCAATAGTCTACTATATTTTACAATCATACTACTACAAAGTATCTA
>JANPAP010000010.1:0-2554 GCA_031429975.1 Chitinophagaceae bacterium | reverse complement strand
TAAAACAGGAACACCTCCATACATTTCAAAATTAAATCGTTCAAAATGTTCGTCGTTAATACCTCTTCGTTTTACAATATCGTACACACTTTCAGCCATTTTTAAAACTACGTTGCCGGTAAATCCTTCGCAAACCATAACATCGGCTTTATTTATTAAAATATCCCTTCCTTCAATATTTCCAATAAAATTAATGTGCTGATTTTCTTTTAAAATTGGGTAGGCAGCTTGAGCTAAAATATTTCCTTTGCCTTCTTCTTCTCCAATATTTATCAAACCTACTTTTGGGTTTTCAATTCCCAATATATTTTCGGCAAATAAAGAGCCCAGTAAGGCAAACTGGTTTAGGTTTTCAGGTTTGCAATCTGCGTTAATACCTGCATCCAGCAATAGTCCCAGCGATCCGTCTTCTCTTGGCATGTATGCCCCAATGGTGGGCCTGCTAACTCCTTCAATTGCTTTAATGCTAAACAAGGCACCTACCATCATTGCGCCTGTATTTCCGGCGCTGATAAAGGCATCAATTTTACCTGTTGCTAATAATTGAAAACCAATTGAGATAGAAGATTGTTGTTTTTCTTTAAGCGCTTTTGTTGGATGCTCCTGCATTTCAATTACCTGCTCAGCATGAACAACAGTGATATTGGTTTTTTCTATTTGATGCGCTGTAATTAATTCATTTATTAAATCCTGTTTACCAATTAAAGTTAAATGGCAATCAGCAGCTGGCTGCGAAAGAAATAATGAAATTCCTTTAATAGCTTCCAATGGTGCAAAATCGCCACCCATCATATCAAGGCCAATATTCATAGCAGGTTCTTTAAATAAAAAATTCTAAGTTTCGCATTCGGTACCGAATGTAAAACTTAGAATGCATTAATAGAAAAAATATTATGCTTTGATTGGTGCTTTTTCAGCAACAACCTGTCCTTTGTAGTATAATTTTCCTTCACTAACATGGGCACGATGGCGTACATGAGTTAATCCAGTAGTACTATCTATGGATAATGTAGTTTCTGTAGCCTTGTAATGCGTCCTTCTTTTAGCGCTACGCTGTTGCGAATGTCGGCGTTTCGGATTTGGCATATCTGTAAATTTTAATTGTTATTTATTTAGTTTGACTTTTTTTTAAATTGATCCAATCCTTTCCAGATTGTATTTGCATTATCTCCACTTTCCTTTATTTCCATGTCCTTTAATTTTTCGAGTGCTTCCTTATTGCATTTGTCACCTCCATATTCTTCAGGCGAGCACATTTTTTGCATCGGAACACTCAAACTTATAAATTCAAAAATCCAGTCGTTTAAATGTAAATGACTTTCAGTTTTTGAAATATAATAAACATCAGGGTCATCTTCTTTATCATTCATTTCTTCAGGATTTTCAACCAGCTTAATAGCCATATTGAATTCATCCCAAAGTTCCATTGTAAGTGTATTGTTGCAGCGGTCGCAAATCACATCCGATTTGCCTCCAACTTCAAATTTCAATAACATAAAACTGCTTTTCTTATCAAGCTGCAATTTTATTTTTGCACTACAATTAGCAAACTCCCTGTTTCCAGTTTCAGCAAAGAACTTTTCATCAATTTCATATTCAAATTCATGAATTCCAGGCTTTAAACCAACAAAAGCTATATCGAACGACTTTCTTTTCCCCATTACTTTCGGTTTAAAGGACGGCGAAGGTAATAATATTTTAAGTAAAAATTGCTATTTAATAAAGAAAAAATAAGTAAATAAATTGCCCACTAGTGTTTTTCATTAAATTTACGACCTATGAAGGGTAAAAAGTATTCGTTTTTAACTGTATTGATTGTAACTGCTGCTGTTTTAATTCATATCATTTCTTCTCAATCAGTGCTTATTGAAAAATATTATTCACAAATTATTTACCCAGTAATTTCTGGAGTATTAAAATTTTGTTTTGGATGGCTTCCTTTTAGCCTGGGAGATATAATCTATGCAGTTTTAATTTTGTGGTTACTCAGTAAACTTATCCGGTTTATTATATCGGTTAAGAATGGCCTAATTAAGAAAAGTAATTTGATTGTTGGCATTATTAAAGGAGGCAAACTATTATTATTGCTGTATATCTTCTTTAACATATTGTGGGGTCTTAATTATAATAGGGTTGGAATTGCTGAACAATTAAATCTTAATCCTGCAAAATATTCTCTGCAGGATTTAATACTGATTGATTCAATTTTATTGGAAAAAGTAAATACTTGTAAGGCCAGTTTATTAATACGGAATGATTCTTTAAAACAAACATCAGCAATTTTTAACGAGGGTAGCAATGCATATAATTTACTTTCAAAAAAATATGCGTTTTTAAAATATTCAAAAGCATCTGTAAAACCTTCTGCATGGGGATGGTTGGGAAATTATGTAGGATTTATTGGCTACTATAATCCCTTTACTGGGGAGGCTCAGGTAAATACCACTGTTCCACAATTTATACAGCCTTTTATAGTATGTCATGAAATTGGCCATCAGCTAGGGTATGCAAAAGAAAACGAAGCTAATTTTGTTGGGTATTTAGCAGCAACTGC
>JANPAP010000009.1:0-3000 GCA_031429975.1 Chitinophagaceae bacterium | reverse complement strand
GTCGCAAGGGTTGCCAACCTTGGGTAGGTTCCTTTAAACCAAATACGCTTTATAAAAGGTTGGCAACCCTTTATTGAACTGCGACAATTTTAAATACACTCAGCCGGGCAGGGTTAATTTTTTTTGCAATAGATTTACGCCTTCAAATAAAATTTCATGTCGTCGTATAGCCAACTCACAGCGCTGCTTGCAATAACCAAAGCCAGTTTAAAAGCCATTTTCAGAAGCCCTTCGGCAGTAATATTCAGTTTTGTTTTTCCGTTTATTTTTATTTTGGTTTTTGGTTTTATCGGTGGCAGCGGTATGGCACCGGTTTATAAAATCAATCTTTCAAAAAATTGCGATACGCTGAATGAATTTTATGATTCTATAAAAACTAACAAGCGTTTTAAAATTGTTCAGTTTGCAGATGCAAAGGAATTACGCAGCAGTTTAATAAAGGGGCGTATTGCTTGTATCCTGGATATTCAAAAATCAAAACAGCAAACACCGGCTTATGTTTATACCATTAAAACCACAACTGCAAGCAATGATAAATGGCCACAGTTAATGCCCTTGTTAAGCAATATCAGTAATACCATCAGCAATAAAAAATATATAGTACGGCCCACGTATGCGGTATCCGATTTTGATTATCGCAGAGATGTTGAAGTGGTAAGGGAATACAGTACCATCGATTTTATTTTACCCGGCCAGTTGGGATTTTCTTTATTAAGTTCGGGTGTATTTGGAGTGGCGTTTATGTTTTTTAACCTGCGTAATACAATGGTATTAAAACGTTTTTTTGCAACACCCATCAGCCGTGCCAGCATTGTGTTAGGTGAGGGATTAGCAAGGGTGCTGTTTCAAATGCTTACTGCAATCGTAATTATTTTAGCAGGCTATCTGTTGTTTGGATTTACATTGGTAAACGGTGTAGTAACGCTGGGAGCTATGTTGGTATTGAGTTTTATAGGCTTGATTGTTTTTATGGGTTTTGGTTTTATTGTTAGCGGCATGGCTAAAAGCGAAAGCACCATACCACCCTTTGCCAATATGCTTACCCTGCCGCAGTTTTTATTGGGAGGTACATTTTTTTCGGTAGAGGTTTTTCCAAAATGGTTACAACCTATCTCGATGGCATTGCCCTTAACACATTTAAATACGGCCATGAGGGCTGTTGCTTTTGAAGGGCAAAGTTTGTGGGAAGTGAAATCGGAAATCGGAATTTTAATTTTATGGGGCATTGCAGTGTATGCCGTAGCCATAAAAGTTTTTAAATGGGAGTAAAATAATTGTATGCGATTTATAAAAGCTTTTCTTGTTGGGGCAACAGGTTTGTTTGTTGTGATAACCCTTTTCTCTTTATTGATTCCTGCCAATGTTAAAGTGGCTAGAAATACTACTATCAACAGTACCGACCGTAATAAAATTATTGCACAGGTTGCAGATTTAAAAAACTGGAAAAACTGGCACCCGATATTTGCTGCTGAAGGAGCTGTAACCAATTTTGGAAGTATCAGCAATGGTAAAAATGCCAGCTGCGATGTACAGTATAAAGACAAAGTCATTCACTTGCTGATAACCGCTGCCGACAGTAGTTTGGTAAGTTTTACCTTACAATCAAAAGGTGAAAACAGTATCAGCAATCAAATCCGTTTGTATCCGTTGGAAGGACTAAATCAAACCATGGTGGAGTGGACGTCTATCACTCATTTGCATTGGTATCCCTGGGAAAAATTTTACGCCATTTTTATGGATAAACTTACCGGCCCCGGTTACGAAATGGCATTGGAAGGATTAAAGAAATATGTAGAAGGGAATTGATTTTATAAAGCCTCAAAAACTTATTCCAAAAATTTTAAATTTCTTTTTATCCCTGCAAACTTGCTCCGCTTTAAAGGCGAGTCTTTAAAAATTATTTTGAAATTTTCTTCGGTCATTTCTTCCCAATCATTTTTTGTAAAATTCAACACAGCTGGTATAGGCGTAAAATTTATTTCAGCAGTTGGTTTACTGAAACGGTTCCAGGGGCATACGTCCTGGCAGGTATCGCAGCCAAATAGCCAGTTGTCAAATTTACCTTTCATGGCTTCGGGAATCAATGCATCTTTTAATTCAATGGTAAAATAACTGATACATTTACTGCCATCAATAACTTTATCCGGGAGTATTGCATCGGTGGGGCAGTGGTCAATACATTTGGTGCAGGTACCGCAATAATCTTTTATAAATGGATCATCGTAATCCAATTCCAGATCGGTAATTAAGGTAGCTATAAAAAAAAAGCTGCCGCTTTGTTTGTTGATGAGGTTGCCATTTTTTCCAATCCAACCCAGCCCGGTTTTTTGTGCCCAGCTGCGTTCTAAAACAGGGGCACTGTCCACAAATCCACGGCCATTTATTTCGCCAATTTCTTTTTGTAAAATTTGTAAAAGTGTTTTTAATTTTTCTCTGATCACTTCGTGATAATCTTTCCCAAATGCATATTTGGCAATTTGCGGATTGGCAACATTTTGTTGTTGTGCCGGAAAATAATTCAGCATTAAAGTGATCACCGATTTTGCACCCGGCACCAGTTTGCCGGGGTCAATCCTTAAATCGAAATGATTGGCCATATACTGCATGTTGCCCTGCATGCCTTTGCTGAGCCAGCTTTCCAGCCTTCGGGCATCATCAGTTAATTGTTGTGCTTTGGCAATACCGCAATAATTAAAGCCCAAACTTGCTGCGCTGTTTTTTACGAGGCCGGTATTTTTACTGAGTTTCAAATAATATTTTTTTTACAATCAATTACTCTTTATATATTAGTTCCTTTATTAATAAAAAACAACTGCATTTATGAAGTATCCGCTGCAATACCTATTGGTATTCCTTTGCTTTTTTTTAATTCAATTAGCCCTTATTGCGCAAGACAAATTACCGATAAAATTCGGAAAGGTAACGGTAGCTGATTTTGATGTAAAATCGCCACTCATCGATTCCAATACTAACGCAGTAGTGGTGGCTGATGTGGGCAGC
>JANPAP010000008.1:0-2669 GCA_031429975.1 Chitinophagaceae bacterium | reverse complement strand
AACTTAGGGTAGTTAAGAATTATGAATTATAAGTTTTAAATGATGCTGTCATTCCGAGGTACGAGGAATCTGCTCAACAAAAATCAAATGCTGAAATGAATTTTGAATTTTGCTGTCATTCCGAGGTACGAGGAATCTGCTCAACAAAAATCAAATGCTGAAATGAATTTTGAATTTTGAATTTTGAATTAAAATCAATCACTCTTATTCCCAATTTCTTTCAGTGCTTTACTATAAACTTCCAGGCAGCGCTTTCTTGCAAAGGCATGCTCAACGATTGGTTTGGGATAATTAATAGTTTCAAATTCGGGTACCCAAGTGCGGATATATTTAAAGTCTTTATCAAATTTTTGGGTTTGTAATGTTGGGTTAAATATCCTGAAGTAAGGAGCTGCATCGCAACCACTGCCCGCCGCCCATTGCCAGCCGCCATTATTTGCAGCCAAATCAAAATCTAATAATTTTTGGGCAAAATAGGCCTCCCCCAACCGCCAATCGAGCAAGAGATGTTTGCAAAGAAAGGAAGCAACAATCATACGAACCCGGTTATGCATAAAGCCCGTTGCATTGAGTTCCCTCATGCCGGCATCAACAATTGGATAACCGGTTTTACCATTGCACCAACAATCAAATTCACCGGCATCACGGCGCCACTCTATCTGGTCGTAAGCAGGCTTAAAAGCCTTGCCATGGCCTACTTGAGGATATTGCCAAAGAATCATTTGATAAAAATCACGCCATATCAATTCATTTAAAAATGTTTCGGAAAAGCCTTTTGCTTGACTAGCTAATTGCCGAATGCTGATGGTTCCAAACCTTAAATGAACTCCCAGTTTTGAAGTTCCTGCAATGCCTGGAAAATTTCGTTGTTGCTGGTATTTCATTATTAACTCATCCTGTAATTCCATTAAAGGAAAGCTAGTAATTGAATTGCAAAAACCCAATGATTTTAATGAAGGTATTGGCTGATTTGCCTGCTTATAAAAATTATTAAAATATTTTTTATTGGGGTAACATTTTAAATCCTTTTCACTCAGTATCGATTTCCATTTGCGGCTATAAGGCGTAAATACAGTGTAGGGTTTTCCATCATCTTTCAGCACTTCCCCTTTCTCTAATATCACTTGGTCTTTGTATGTATGAAATGCTATACCATTTTCTTGTAGCAGATTTTTTATCAGTTGGTCTCTTTGATTTGCATAGGGCTCGTAATCGTGATTGGCAAAAACGGAATCGATTTTATATTTAGTAAGCAGCAATTTAAAAACTTCAGCAGGCCTGCCTTCATAAACTTCCAGGCTGCTGCCCATTGTGTTTAGTTGCTGTTGCATTTCCTGTAAAGCAGTATGTATAAACTGCAAACGCCGATCGGTTTTATCTTCCAGCAAATCCAACATATTCCGGTCGAATATAAAAACAGGCACAACCGGTATACCCGATTTTAATGCATGGAATAAAGCAGCATTATCATCGAGGCGTAAATCCCTGCGAAACCAAAATATATGAACCCGTGCTTGCATAAAATGTTTTGTATTGCAAGAACAAAGCTGCCATCAAATTGTTGGAAACAATAGGGAAAATATTTTGATGCTGAGGCTATTTTGATATTGCTTTTTTTCGAAAGACTGCACCCACCTTATATTGTAGATACTGTTGCTTAAAAAAATTTCATCGGCTTGTTGTACATCTAGTAAACTAATTTCGGTTTCAGCAACATCCCATCCCAACAATTTTAATTCCCTGATTATTTTACTCCGCATTATGCCGGCTACACAGCCTTCGGTTAATGCCGGCGTAAAAATCTTTTCATCCTTTATTAAAAATATATTTGCAATGGTAGTATCACAAACCCTGTTGTGCTGGTTTAAAACAATCGCATCATTCCATTTTTCTTTTTTTGCATAAAGCGCCGCCATTGTATAAGGCAGGTAATTATTATGCTTGGTATTACTAAAACAATCGCATGCTTTTTTTGCATCGGTATAGCAACCTAGTACCAGGCCATTGCTGTTCCATTGCCCATTTTGTGCTGGCAATGCCCAACTCTGTATAATGTAATTTGGATTTAAATTTTTGGGATCGTACAAACCACCATCGCCCCTAAAAATATTGAGCCTTATTCTTGCAGCTTTTTCATGCTCATTTTTTTTTGCCAGCAATAAAATTTCTGCAGCAAATGTTTCTGGATGCAAATGTTTTGGAATATCGAATTGTAACCATTGCATGCCTTTCCATAAACGGGCAAAATGCTCATCTTCCAATTCTATTTTTCCATTCAGCAGTTTCATGGTTTCAAATAAACCATCACCATAACGCAGTCCACGATTATCGGGTCCAATTACCAATGCGCCTTCTTTAAAAATTTTACCGTTACAATTAAAATGATTCATTTTTCAAAGTTAACCTTGCTGTTGAATGTTTGGATTATAAAATTGATAGGGTTTTTGTTTTGGTTTTTGGCAGATCCCTCGTTCCTCGGGATGACAACTTTATTCAACAGATCCCTCCTTCGTCGGGATGACAACTTTATTGAACATCTAGCTCCTTCGTCGGGATGATAACTTTATTGAGTAAATCCCTCGTTCCTCGGGATGACAGCATTTCTAAACATTTTTCCATCGCTCTTCGGGATGATAGCATTACTGAACATTTATTTTCTTCGTCGGGAT
>JANPAP010000007.1:0-2338 GCA_031429975.1 Chitinophagaceae bacterium | reverse complement strand
TTGAGACGTTTAGGTAGATTTTCATCAAGCAACAGCCGCATAAAGTTGGTCTAAGTTTTTTGTATTGAATAATTTGTTAGCCCAATCTAATAATGCAATTGCTTGTTCTTTAGTCACAGTTGGAAAGTCTTCAAGAAAGACGTCCAAAGAAATGCCCGCCTCAAGATGATCAAATAAAGATTCAACAGGTACCCGAGTTCCTTTAAAAACAGTTTGCCCGCCGAGTATTTCATTGTCAATTGTGATTAGTTCTTTAATATCCATGTCCTAAATTTATGAAAAAAAATTCAATAGTAACGCTCACTAAAATCTGTGCCCAATACTAAGCTATGCGACTTTCAACAATCTTAGAAATAAGTTTCATACTTCATGCCGAGAAAGTTTTTCACTTTAATCTCATACACTTTAAAAACATTTAAAATTTTTAAAGAAGGGTACTTTTAATTCAAAGCGTATCATTCGTCGTGGTTTAACGAGACCGTTTTATAAAAATAATTTTGAGATAAAACCCTTTCTGGTACCAACATCGGTTCCTACTTTTTCAATTTACTTTCTTCATCAGCTAAATGTTGTAAGTAGTAGCAATATAATAATTGTCCTTTGCGAATGCTTGCTACCCTTAAATATTCATTGGCTGCATGCCAATGTTCGTCTGCCTGCTGAAAGCCTAATGAATAGGCATAAATTCCCAAGGTTTCTTTAATATCAATTAAGGGCCCAATAGTGCCACCGGTTGCAATTTGCAAAGGTTGTTTGCCATAAATTTTAAATAAAGCATCGGATACATAATTGTATGCTTTAGTAGCTGCCGGAAACTTCATGGGTCTTGCATACCCGTCACTAAATTTATAAGAAACGGTTGCTCCAATGGGGCAGTTTTTATTGATGTGTTTTACCAACAATTTTTTTATTTCATCACCGTTTTGATTATTTACCAATCTGCAGGTTATTCTTGCCATGGCATTTCCGGGAATAATATTTGAGTGCCCTTCTGCTGCGGTATAACCGCTTTGCATGCCAATTATTTCAAGCGTTGGGCGAAACCAAACTCTTTCCAATGGCGAAAAATTTGGGTCGCCGGTTTCTGCGGTGGTGCCTAATAATTTCATATCGTCTAATTTATCGTAGGGAACTTTTTTTATCATTTCTTTTTCTTCAAAAGTGGCGGGTACTACTTTATCATAAAATCCTTCCACGGCAACATTGCCATCTTTGGTATAAAAAGAATCAATTATTTGCGACAGGATTACTGCGGAATTAGGCGTCTAGACAACATATTGCCCCGAGTGCGAATCGGTATTGGCTGTTTTAATACTAAATTCAAAAGTTGTGGCACCTCTTAAACTCATTAAAATGGAGGGGGTAGTTTCGCTGTATTGACTTCCATCTGCATTTAAAGCAAAATCAGCTTTTAGTAATTCTTTGTTTTTATCTAAAAAGTTTTTAAAGCTCGGACTCCCCTTTTCTTCCTCACCATCAAAAATAAATTTTACGTTCACCGGCAATTTACCGTCGGTACGCAACATGGCTTCCACTGCCCAAATTGTTACCATTACGCCACTCTTATCATCGCTTGTACCTCGTCCAAAAATTTTTCCATCAACAACTTTTGGAGCAAAAGGCGGGATCTCCCATTCCGATTCTTTTACGGGTTGTACATCGTAATGCGCATAAATTAAAACAGTGGGTTTGCCCGGCGCTTTGTCCCAGCTTGCATACACATAAGGATTTCCTTCACTCGCTATTGTTTGTGCGGATGTTATTCCAATAGCTTTTAATTTATTTACGATCCATGCAGCGGCTTTGTCAACGTCTGGTTTGTTTGCTGGAATAGAAGAAATACTTGGAATAGAAACCAACTCGATAAATTCTTTTAAGTGTGCATCATTATTGTCATCAATATATTTTTCATAAGATGTCGAGGACGATTTTACTTGATCCTTATTTGAAGTTTTAGATGCCGTATTCTGAGCGGTCGAATTTGTATTAGCTAATAGATTTAAACTAATAAAGATTGACAGCGCTACAAATTTTGAAATTGTCATTAGGATTGTTTTTTAAAAAATTTAACGAATGTCACAAAGCATTGCAGCCAACACTAAGTTATGCGGCATTTATCAAACATAAAAATGAATTATATATTATTGTTGAGAAAAATTTTCAATGCAAGCCCATGCACAATATAAACTTGCAAAGTTTTTGAAGACGGATACTTTTGTATCAAAACGTATCATTCGTCGAGGTTTCACGTGACCGTTTTATTATGCTAAATTTTAAGGTGAAAACCTCGCCGGGACAAAAAGCACAATGCCCCAATTAAGGGGCATTGTGGTAATTT
>JANPAP010000006.1:0-4033 GCA_031429975.1 Chitinophagaceae bacterium | reverse complement strand
ACAATTTTTCAGTTATAGTTTGTCTGTGCCGGGTAATAAATATGTGTTGATGGTACTTTCTTCTGTAATTTATTTCTGGGGCGGCTGGCCTTTTTTAAAAGGCTTCTATACCGAAATAAAGCAGAAAGGCCCGGGCATGATGACACTGATTGCCATGGCTATTTCAGTGGCCTATTTTTATAGCACGGCTACTGTTTTTGGTTTACCAGGTATGGATTTTTATTGGGAACTAGCCACATTGATTGTAATTATGTTACTCGGGCATTGGCTCGAAATGAAATCGGTACTTGGTGCATCAAAAGCTTTACAATTATTGGTTAGTATGATGCCTGCAGAAGCACACCGGGTAAAAAAAGATGGGCAAATAGAAGATGTGAAATTGGAAGTGCTGGAAAAGGATGATATCATCATGATAAAACCCGGAGAAAAAGTTCCGGCAGATGGAATCATTGTGGAAGGCAGCAGTTACCTGAATGAATCGATGCTCACCGGTGAATCGAAACCGGTAAAAAAAGAAATAGAAAATAAAGTGATTGGCGGTTCTATCAATGGTAACGGCTCTTTAAAAATGAAAGTGGAGCATACCGGCAAGGACAGTTACCTGAATAAAGTGATTATGCTGGTAGAGGAAGCCCAGAAGGCAAAATCAAAAATGCAGAACTTTAGCGACAGGGCAGCCAAATGGCTAACCTATATCGCTTTGTCGGTTGGTTTTGCTACACTTGCTGTTTGGTTGATCGCAGGTTACCCTTTTGTATTTGCATTGGAGCGTATGGTTACGGTGATGGTGATTGCCTGTCCGCATGCTCTGGGCCTTGCGATTCCGTTAGTTGTTGCCATCTCCACAGCAGTCTCTGCACAAAATGGATTGCTGATTCGTAACAGGACGGCATTTGAAGAATCAAGAAAAATAACCGCCCTACTGTTTGATAAAACCGGAACATTGACCACCGGTGTATTTGGTGTAACCCGTTTTGAAACCAATGGTGAAATTTCAAAAGAAGAATTATTACGTCTGGCCAGTGCATTGGAGCAAACATCCGAACATCCGATAGCAGTGGGCATTATCAATAAAGTAAAAGAACTCAAGATCACAATACCCAAAGCCGAAAAGTTTAATGCCATCACAGGCAAGGGCGTGGAGGCTATGGTAGACGGGAAATCTGTTAAAGTAGTTAGTCCGGGTTATTTAAAGGACAAGAGCCTGGCAGTACCAGAAGGGGCATTTTCAAGCAAGGCCGAAACCGTTGTTTTTATTCTGGTGGATGATAAAGTAGCCGGGTACATTGCATTGGCAGATGCCATCCGGCCCGAAAGTGCAGAAGCCATTAAAGTTTTTAAAAAGAATGGTATTAAAGTATTGATGGCAACCGGCGACAATGATATTGTTGCCAAAGCGGTTGCGGATGAATTAGGATTGGATGGATATTTTGCCCAGGTATTGCCACATCAAAAAGTGGAAATTATAAAAGAACTGCAGGGCAAGGGAGAATTTGTAGCCATGACAGGCGACGGTGTAAACGATGCACCTGCACTGGCACAGGCCGATGTGGGTATTGCAGTGGGTTCAGGCACTGATGTGGCAGCAGAAACAGCAGATATTATTTTGGTAAACAGCAATCCAAAAGATATTGCTAACCTTATATTATTTGGCAAAGCAACCTATAAAAAAATGATACAGAACCTGGTTTGGGCTACGGGCTATAATGCCATTGCCATTCCGCTGGCAGCGGGTGTATTATATAGCCAGGGATTTGTGTTGGGCCCGGCAGTGGGTGCAGTTTTTATGAGTTTAAGTACTATCATTGTAGCTATAAATGCACAATTGCTGAAGAAGCAGATCAAAAAATAAAAATTAAAGATGAAAAAAATATTAATTACCGTTGGATTGTTCTTGGCTACTTTTAGTTTGCTGGCCCAGAACACAAAAAAGTCAGATGATGTTTGTTACAATCCCAACCTGGTAAAAGATACTTCTAAAAAAAGCATCAAGTCAATGGCGGTTGGGGTAATCAATGGCGACAGCGTGAAAATAAAATATCATTCTCCCGGCGTTCGTAACCGCATTATCTGGGGTGGGTTGGTGCCTTACGATGAGGTTTGGGTAACCGGGGCACATGATGCAACTACATTGGAAATTGATAAGCCATTCGTTGTGGGCGGAGTAGAAATTCCTGCAGGTAAGTACGCCTTCTTTACCATACCCGGTAAAAAATCCTGGACCATCATCATCAATAAAAACTGGAAACAGCACCTGGCCATGGAGTATGATGAAAAAGATGATGTAGTGAGAGTAAAAGTAAAGCCGGCAAAAAATGAACATACCGAACGCTTACAGTATTTTATCGAAAGCAATAAAAAGGGTAGTGTTATCGCAGTGGCCTGGGAGAAAATCAGAATTGAGTTTCCAATAACCATTCAATAGTTGATTGCATGAAATACATTTTACTGATCTGTTTCGCCGTTTTCTTTTCATGCAATGAAAATAAAAAAGAGGAACCGGTTGCACCGGAAAAAGCGGAAATAGCAATTGCAGCCATTCCTTTATTGAATTTAAATGGAGCGCCAATTGACTGGACAGCATACAAAGGCAAAACCGTCTTTATCAACTTCTGGACTACTTGGTGCGGCCCCTGCCTCGAGGAAATGCCCTCCATCCAGGCTGCAATGGATAAACTAAAAAATGAAAATATAGTATTCTTATTTGCTTCGGATGAAACGACCGATCAAATCAATAAATTTAAAGCCGGGCATGATTTTAATTTTAACTATTTGCGGATTGATGATATGGGCGTTTTGAATATTGTTGGACTGCCAACCACCATGATCTTTGACGCATCGGGGCAAAAGGTTTTTTCTGAAATGGGTTACCGCAACTGGAACAGTAAAGAAAATATTGAATTACTAACCGGAATAATTAATACAAAATGAAATGAGCGATAACAAGATGTTGAACCCAACAGAAATGTTTATAGCGAATTCCATGTGCCAAAAAACAAAAGAAATAAACACATGAAACAAGCCGTTTTTTCCTTAGCAATAGTTTTTGCTTTAGCATCCTGCAATCAATCTGCAAAGGATAATGTGTATGACGTAAAGGAATTTACTTCGCCGGCTGGCGATTCCTGTGCCGAACCTTATTTGTTTACAGATAAGAATGGAACGGTTTACCTGTCATGGATAGAAAAAAATAATAAACAAAGCAGCTTAAAGTTTTCATCGCTTTCTAAAGCGGAGTGGTCAACACCGGTATCCATTGCTGCCGGCGATAACTGGTTTGTTAACTGGGCCGATTATCCAATGCTTGCAGCAAATGGTAATAATAACCTGGTTGCACATTACCTCGAAAAAAGCGACACCGCAAAATTCACCTATGATGTAAAATATGTAACCTCTGCCGATAATGGCAAAACCTGGGCCGCTGCAAAAATTTTGCATGATGACGGAAAGCAGGCCGAACACGGCTTTGTGTCAATTAAGCCATATGGCGATAAGTTTTTTGTTTCCTGGCTGGATGGCAGGAATACGGTTTCGGAAGAATCCGGCAACCACGATGGACATCATGGTCAAATGAGTATTAGAGGAGCCATACTTACAAAAGATGGCACTAAAGAAAAGGAATGGGAACTGGATAATAGGGTATGCGATTGTTGTCAGACCGATGTAGCGATAACTGTAAACGGACCTATTGTAATTTACAGAGACCGATCGGGGGATGAAATAAGGGATATTTCTATTGTACGTTTTGTAAACGATCAATGGACAGCACCAAAAGCAATTTATGCCGATGAATGGAAAATTAATGGGTGCCCGGTAAACGGGCCCAGAGCCGATGCTGTTGGAAATAACCTGGCCATCGCTTGGTTTTCGATGAAGGATAGCAAAGGACAGGTTAAGGTTATTTTTTCAAAAGATGGAGGGGGTAGTTTTGGGGCACCTGTTCAAATTGATGAAGGTAATCCTGTTGGCCGGGTTGATTTGCTGATGTTGAACGAAAAGTCGGCCATGGTTAGCTGGATGGAAGGCTCTGACA
>JANPAP010000005.1:0-2190 GCA_031429975.1 Chitinophagaceae bacterium | reverse complement strand
AATCAAACTTAACAGCATTGCGAACGAAAGTGAAACCGGAAATTTTCATTGGAATGAAATAATAACTGTTAAGACACTTTTTCTGCCATCAATTGTTTCACCATCGCTTCCAACTCCTGTATTCTTTTTTCCAACTCTGGTAAATTGCGGGCCATTGATTGGCTGCGGATGGCTTTGCTATAGTCATATGCCGGAGAACCGGTAACTGCACTGCCGGGAGTTTTTAAAGATTTACCTAAACCAGCTTGGGCATTTATTTTAGATCCATCGGCAACTTGTATATGTCCTGCCAGTCCGGCTTGCCCGCCAATCATTACACCATTACCAATTTTGGTACTGCCACTTATACCAGCCTGTGCTGCTATCACCGTAAAGTTGCCAACTTCTACATTGTGTGCTATCTGTATCAGGTTGTCCAGCTTGGCACCTTTTTTAATAATGGTAGAACCGATTGTTGCACGATCAATAGTTGTATTAGCACCTATCTCTACATTGTCTTCAATAATTACATTGCCCAACTGCGGAATTTTTTTAAAACTGCCATCGGCCATGGGTGCATAGCCAAATCCATCGCTGCCAATTACCGTTCCTGCGTGTATGCAAACATTATTTCCAATGATACAATTGTGATAAATTTTTACGCCGGGTTGTATCATACAGTTTTCGCCAATGCTGGTATTGTTTCCAATAAATGTATTTTGAAAAACCTTTGTTCCGTTGCCAACAATTACGTTTTCGCCAATAAAAGAAAATGCACCAATAAAAACCTGATCACCAATTTTTGCTGAGGGATCAATATACACCGGTTGTTGTATGCCGCTTAACTGTTGGGTTTGTATTTGCTGGTATTTTTCTAATAAGGTAGCAAATGCTAAATAGGCATCGGGCACTCTTATTAAAGTTGCGGTTACCGGTTTTTTTAATTCAACCGATTCGTTTATCAGGATAATGGATGCGTTGGTTTGGTATAAATAATCTTCATATTTTGGATTTGAAAAAAAAGTAAGTTGCCCGTTTAAGGCTTCTTCTATTTTACCAAAAGATGATACAGCCGTACCGGCATTACCTTCCAGTTTGCCGTTTAACATCAATGCTATTTGTTGCGCTGTAAATTGCATAATCAAATTTCAGTTTTTTGTATAGGGTTTTTAAAAAATTAAATTGCAGTAAAGCAATTCAATAAAGTTTATCTTAAGTAACAAATGTAATATTTTTTAACCTTGCCACTCAGGTTTTCATTAATGAGGGCATCATCTACTTCCGATATATCTTTTACAGTACCATCTTTAAAAAGTATATGAATTTTTTCATCCGTAAAGTTATACGTGCTGCTGGCTGCTTTGCCTGTAAATACAAGCCAGTTGGCATCTTCATCGCTTAAATTCATTTTTTTTATTGCCAGTAATTTTTTTTCTGCCAACAACGATTCATTTACCGGACTGTTAAAAAACTGCACTTTTAAAAGATTGCGGTTTATAATTCCATTGCATAAAAACGATAATACTTTATCGGGATGATTGCACCATTCCTTTATGGCACTCAATACATCATAATCATCCAGCTTGCAAAACTCTTCCAGGCTAACCGATTCAATAGGTTCATTAATAAATTTATTGAGTGGTAAATTGGTATGCGCCTTTATTAGTTTGGCTCTTTTAATAATGAGCTGCAACATTTTTTCGGCACACAAAACCGTTTTATGCAAATACACCTGCCAATACATTAAGCGCCTTGCAACAATAAATTTTTCGATCGAATAAATACCTTTTTCTTCAACCATTAACTCGCCGTTATGAACCGTTAGCATTTTTAAAATCCGGTCGTATCCAATCACCCCTTCGCTAACACCCGAAAAAAAACTATCTCTCGATAAATAATCCATACGGTCAACATCCAGTTGTCCGCTGATGAGTTGGTACAAAAATTTCTTTGGATATTTATTGGTAAAAATTTCCATTGTCATTTGCAACTTTCCATCAAACTGTTTGTTCAGGTCTTGCATCAGTAACAAAGAAATGGCTTCATGCTGCATGCCTTCTATCAAAACATTTTCAAGCGCATGACTAAAAGGTCCGTGGCCAATATCGTGTAACAGAATTGCAATTTTTGCAGCCTGCTCTTCTTCTTTTGAAATTTCAACGCCTTTGTTTTTTAATTCATTTAAAGCAATGCACATTAAATGATATGCAC
>JANPAP010000004.1:0-9733 GCA_031429975.1 Chitinophagaceae bacterium | reverse complement strand
CAATAAATTATTTTCGTAACCTACATAGGTGAGGGTGATTTTTATTTTTCCTGAAGGGAGATTTGAAAAAATAATTCTTCCATCAATATCCGAAACGGTTGCTTTTGAACTGCTATTTATTTTTGCAGTAACAGCAACAAGTGGCTCTTTGGTTTCAGCATCTTTTACAATGGCATTAAAATTATGTTGTGCAAAAAGACTGTTTGAAAAAAAAAGTAAAACAGGTACCATGAAAATACTTTTTTTAAAATATAGAAATAAATAGGCCATTGATTTTAAAATTAGTTTCAAAAATAACGGATTAATAAAGGGTAGAATTTTGTAATTTTTATTTAGAGTAAACGATTTTATTTTCTTTGTATCAATCTTAAAAAAGTTGGCAACACAATCAACAATAATGGCAATGCTGCCAACAAACCTCCAATAACTGCAATTGCCAAAGGCTGGTGCAATTGAGCACCTGCGCCGATACCCAATGCCAACGGAAGCAGCGCCATGATGGCTCCAAATGCTGTCATTAATTTGGGGCGCAGCCTTGCACTGATGGCAAAAACAATACTTTGTTTGGTATCCATTGTTAACCTTGCCTGCAAATATTGCTGATAGGTAAAAATGGCGTTCTCTCCTACAATTCCAACAATCATGATGATGCCCGTATAGCTGCCCACATTTAAAGGGGTGTTTGTAAGATACAGTGCCAGCAGGCATCCTGCCACACCCAACACTGCCAACAGGATGATAAAAAACGAAACAATAAATTCCCGGAACAAAGCAAGCAATACAATAAAAACCAAGATGCAGGCTGCCAGTAAAATGTATAACAGCTCGGTAAATGCCTGTTGCTGTTGTGCATAAGAACCGCCGTATTCAATATGATATCCCGCCGGCAGGGAAAGTTTCTGGCTGATTTCTTTTTGAATCTCTTTTAAGGTGCTGCCCAAATCACGGTTATCCAATCGGGCGGTAATTACCCCGATCATTTTTTGGTTCTCTCTTTCTATTTCTGATACACCTCCCTCGAGTTTTACTTCTGCAACTGTATTGATCGGCTTTAATAATCCATTGGGTAAAAATATATTTCCATTGGCCAGTGAATTCACATTGGTGCGTTGTGCATCTGGATATAACATGCGTATGTTTATCAGTTGCTCTTTCTCCATGATGGTACTGACTACATTTCCTTCCAGCTGCGTTTGCAACTGAAACTGAAAGTCAGTTGCGGTAACGCCAAACTGTGCCAGTTTCGCCACATCGGGTTGTACCAAAACTGTCGGACCGGCAATTACAATACCATTAAACACATCTGCGGTACCTTTTACATTTTCAACGATCTCTCCAAGTTGTTTGGAAAGTGCTTCCAGCTTTTGCCGGTTATCCCCAAAAATTTTTATTTCGATTGGTTGTACACTGCTCATCAGGTCGCCCAACATATCACCAATCACCTGCCCAAAATCAACACGGAGTTGCGGCAGCGTTGCTTCAATCTTTGTACGTATCTCCCCCGAAACATCATCGGTAGTTTTTTTGTGATTCTTTTTTAACTGAATTAAATAATCTCCCCGGTTGGGTTCTGTAATAAAAAATCCCATCTGCGTACCCAGGCGTCGGCTATAAGTTTCTACTTCCGGATTTGCCTGTATGATTTTATCTACTTCCTTCAACATCCTATCCGTCTCTTCCAAAGTTGTTCCTGGCGGACTGTCAAAGTCCAGTACAATGCCACCTTCATCCATCTCCGGTAAGAAACCAGAAGGCATTTTGCCCGGTAAAATATAAATAATGAGGGCACATGCAATTGCAAATAAAATACTGATGTAAGAGTGACGGATAAAGAAACGGATCCAGCCGCCACTTTCTTTTTGTTTTTTTCCAGTGGTGATTTTTTTTACTGCAGGAGTTTTTAATTTATAGGGAAATAATAAAAAGAATGCAGGCAATACCAACCAAGTAACAATAAAAGATGCAGTTAAAGTGATGATCATCGTAAAAGCCAGCACTTTAAAATAGGCTCCTGCAACACCACTCATTAAAATAAAAGGAATAAAAATTACGATGGTACTCAGCGATGAACCCACCATGGCGGGGAACAAATATTTGATAGCCTTGCTTACAACAAAAGGCATTTCTTCATCGGGATGTTCTTCGTGGCTGCGGTGAATTTGCTCTACCACAATCACTGCATCATCAATCATCAAACCAATGGCCGCTGCAATGGCACCAAGGGTCATGATGTTGAAGTTGTACCCGAGTGCATACAGTAAAATCAATGTTAATGCAAGGGTAGTAGGTATAGTTAGCAACACAACCAGACTGGTTTTAAAAGAACGTAAAAAAACGATTACTACAATGATCGCCAGTACCAGCCCGATCCATAAAACATCTTCAATGCTTTTTACACTGCCGTTTACAAAATCGGCCTGCAGGTAATAAGGTTTTATTTTTACATCCTTGGGTAAAATGCTTTCCAGCTCTTTTACTTTTTTCAGTACCCCTTCATTTACATCTATCAGGTTTGCCGTGGGTTGCTTTATGACGGCGATCAACGGAACATCTTTACCGTTTGCATTGATCTTAATGTATTCTTTTGTTGGAGCAATTTTTATATCGGCAATATCTTTTAACAGCACCACCCTTTTGGCAGAGTTTACAATCACCAGATTTTCCAGTTCTGTTTTACTATCGATGGCATTATCGGTAATGGTTAAATATAACCGGTTATAATCACTGATGTATCCATTGCTTTGTAACACATTTGTTTGGGCAACAACCGTACTTATTTGTTGCGGTGTTATGCCCAACTCTGTTAATTTATTTTGTTTTAAAAGTATCTGGTACTCTTTTGTTTTGCCACCAATTACTGCAATATCCGATACGCCAGGAGTAGCTGCCAAAAAGGGTTTTATTTGTAACTGAGCTATCTTTTTTAATTCAATATTAGAGCGGTCGCTTTCCATATAAAAACCCATCACCGGTAAAATAGACGGGTTCATTTTTTCTACGGTGATATTGGTGCCCGGTAACAAACTGCTACGCACATTATTAATCAGCGATTCCATTTGCAACCTTGCCAAATCAATATTGGCATCCCATTTTAAAAACACAGAAATTTCGCAACTGCCTCTTGAAGTGGTGCTGCGGATATAATCCAATCCCTCGGTACGTTTGATAATATTTTCCAGTGGGATGGTTACCGTGGCCATCATCTTATCAACCGGCTGCTGACCTGCATCGGCAATTACTTTAAGTTTCGGAAAAGTGATGTCTGGAAATAAACCGGTCTTTAATTTAGAATAACTGAAAGCACCTGCCAGGATGATCAGCATGGCTAATCCCAATAAAGTTTTTTTATGAAATGAGTGCTGGTGCTTCATCATTGTTTACCTCAATCTCGGTCCCTCTCCAAAAGAGTTGAACCGAGAGTTTTTGTTTTTAATTAAATTTTAAATTGAACTTCTCAACATTATTTTTTAATCTTCTTTCGATGGTAATTTTACCAAAGAAGAATCGGTTAAACCATAAGCTCCTTTTACCACGATCCTGTCGGTTAAACCAACCCCTGAAATAATTTCTCTTAAAGAATCATTTTGTAAACCCACGGTAACCGGCACTTTAATGGCCAGCGAATCATTCGTCAGTTTCATTATCCAAAATGCATCCTGTGTTTCGTTGGTTTGTATGGCTTCCAACGGTAAGGCAATTGCATTTTGTTTTTGCTTTACAGGAATGTGTACAATCAAGTTCATATTTTCTGGTAATAACTGGTTACCCGGAAATCGGATTAAAAAAGATTGTGTTTGAGAACTCAGGTCTACAAAAGGAACTTCTTCCTGAATGCTGGTTTGTATTATTTTTCCATCCGGAAATTTTACTGAACAGCTTTTTCCTTTGTAAACAAACTGGTGATATTCGTAGGGTACATTTACAACCAATACAAGCGATGAAGGATCGGTAATAGTTGCCAGTATATCGCCTTCATTTACAAAATCGCCGGCGCTGTAATTAACGGCTGTTAAAATACCCGAGGCATTGGCAAAAACATTTATCGGTGTTTGAAATTGTTTTAAAGATGGTTCTTTGCTGTCCACATTTTGCAAGGCAGCTTGCTCTTTTGTTTTTATACTGCAGAATAAAGTACCACCCGAAACATGGTCCCCTGTTTTCCATTTCATGGATGTAATGTAGCCTGTGATATTTGCCCTTACGGTTAATTTTTTTTGAAACTGGGTGTTGCCGTTTAGTTGTATAAAATCTGTAAAACCTTGCGCTATGGGCTCAGTAATAGTTACCGAAGTTCTTACAGGATCGGGTACAGATTCATCCGCAGTTTTATTTGAGCAGGATGAAATAATCAACATGCTAAAACAAAAAAACAGTCCTAAATACTTTTCTACTTTCATGCTAAAAACTTTACCAGTTGTAATAATTGTATTGATTAATATAGAGCAGCAAATTGGTTTCTGCAATGGCTTTATTTTTTTGTAACACAGCATACTGTTGCAATGCATCAATATAATCCATCACCGTTACCTGCCCCATCACCACTTTATCTTTAATAATGTCTAACAATAATTCCTGCTTTTGTATGGGCACCATGGCCATTTCAATGGTTTGTTTCCATTGATCTATTTGTTGTTTTGCATTGCGCAAATTATTCTGCTGCTGCAATGCCGTGCTGTTTTTATAAAGCTGTTGGTTGATCTGCAGCACAGCATTCTGTCGCTCATATAATTTTCGCTGGTGACCATCGTAAATAGGAATGCTGAGGTGGATGCCTGCACTGATCCCAATATTGTGTGGTACATTTCTTACATCCGCAGCATTAAGGCCGGTAGTACCCAGTACACTAACCTGCGGTTTGTATTTACTGTTAAATACATTTTGCTGGGCAAGCAGATTCAGGCTATCCAGTTTAAATTTTTGTACATAATAATATTCAGCAGGATCAGTAGTTTGAAAAATTGAAGGCCTCACTAAAATATAATTCGAGCTATCATTTATCAACGAGAGATTTTTTAATAATGCCAATCCATTGTTATAGGCAAACTGTAATTGCGTAAGATCATTTTTATTGGATAGTAACTGAATATCCAATAATAAATAATCGTTCTGTTGCAGCAAGCCTTTTTTTACCAATGCTTCCACCAAGGGTTTACGGCTTTGCAATTGGTCAATAATTTTTTGCAAATAAACTGTTTGTTCCTGAAACTGGTAGGTAACTATATACTGATCAGTGATGGCTTTTGTTATATCATGTTCCATCTGTTTGCGGCTGTAACTAGAAATTTGAGATTGTATTTTATTTTGTTCATACAACTTTTTAATGGATGCAGCATTAAACAAAGGAATAGACACATTCAGTTGTGCAGCATACAAACCTCCGTTGGTAAGTCCTACATCATAGCCATAGGCTTTGGGCGATGGATTGAGTGTTATACTTACTGGCTTTCCATTATCAAAAAAGAAAGGCGCAAATAAATAATCTGCTGTAAAGCCAAGTTGTGGTTTTTTATATTGTGCAGTAATAAATTCATTCTGTATTTGAAAATACTGTTGCAGGTTGTCGTTCTCCAATAAACTTGGATTGTTTTTTAAACCTTCGGCAATAAAAAAATTTAAATGATTTTTTTGTGCGGATGCGACACAACTAAGCGTAAAAAAAATCAGTATTGTAAAGTATAGTTTTACATGCATCATGTTAATATTTATTTACCCAACACCAGAATTTGAAAAGTACCTTGCTTCATTTTAGGTCTTCCTTTTTGCCCAGGATCTTGTGGCTCAAAATCGGCCGTTGGTAAATAAATGTATTTTGTTACAGGATCCAAACAAATTGTTCGGGCGCCTTTTTTTGTGGTAATATTTTCAATAAAAACAAAATGATTGGCGTTGTCTTCATGAACAACGGAAAGCGTTCCATCGCTACCGTTTGAAGTATAAATATTTTTTGTTGCCGCATCAAAAGCTACTCCATCGCAACCATCGCCAATTGTAATTTTATCAACTATATTGCCATTGGTTGCATCTATTATCATCAATAATTTTTCGCAACCGGCAAAGAGTCTTTTGGTTTTTTTATCAAAAGCCAATCCAGTAGGACCCTCTCCAGGAGCGATACTCCAATGATTGAGCACTTTAAATGTTTTGGTATCCACCACTACAATTTCATTTTTATCTTCCACATTCACAAAAAGCTTTCCCATGCCATCGCTTACTGCTGTTTCGGGTTTACCACCCACAGCTACGCTATCAATTACTATATTTTTTTCAGGATCAATAATGCTTAAATTTTTACTGCGGCCATTGCAGGTAATTATTTTTTTTGAAAAAGTTTCGTAAATAATCGCATCTGGATTTTGTCCCGTTGCAATTTGATCCAACACTGCATTGCTGTTCATATCAAATACGGTAACCGAATTTATTCTTCCATTACTGGTAAAGCCTTTTTTATTGGCAACATCAAATGCAATTCCATGCACACCGGTAGTATTGGGAATTACTCCAACTGAATCGCCGGTTTTTTTATTTAAAATATTTACCTGTGTACCATGGCTTATATAAAGCCAGTCATTCATCGGGCCTACCTCCAGGTAATCCCATCCGCCGGGGCTGGCAATGTGAAAGGTATTGATAAGTTGTAAACCGGATTGTGCATTTGTAACAGAATTTATTGTTAGCAGCACAGATAAAGCAAGAGTTAGTTTTTTCATTTCAATTTTTTTGTAAAAATAAAATAGGGTGATTTTTATTTCACCCTATTAAAATTTATTTAGTCTTTAGTTTCTTTTATGAATTTGCCATTGGAATCAAAAATTACGTCTTTACCATTTATTTCTGCTTCATAATTTACAGAGCCATCTGCTTTAGTGATTATTGCTGCTTCTTTAACCGTTTTTCCTTTGTAGTGCTCCTTGATATAAGCCTGTACAGTTGCCGGTAAGTCCGACACTTTAATATCCATTTCGCTTTCCTTCATGGTACCGTTGGCATCATACAATGCACTCATTGTAGATCCGTTTTGTTTAAAATTCACTTCGTAATTACCAGCTTCTTTTTCCCATTTGGCAATTGCCCCCGGATATTGCTTTGCAAAAGCAGCCTTAACTGCAACAGGAACTTTAGACGCATCTAATTTTTGTGCACAAGCTGCAAAGCCAATTGTTGCAAACATTGCAGTTATCATCATTAATCTTTTCATTTTATATTTTTTAAATTGTTTAAGAGAATACAAACTTAAAATTTGATTCTGAAGCGAATTTGAAGTTGCCTGTTATTAAATTGTAATCAGGTAAATTGAATACTGATACTATGTATGCCACTGCTGAAATTATAGCTAATTGAAAACCCATACTGCTCACATATTTTTTTTACAAAAGATAGTCCCAACCCCAGCGATTCTGATTCGGGGTTGTTCTTTTTAAACCTTTCAAAAAGCGCATCGGGAATGCAGTTGAGGGCTGTGCCGGTATTTTTTATGGTTAATTTTTTTTTGTGCAAAATGATTTCAATCGACCCTTGTTCAAAATTATGTTTAATAGCATTGGTAATTAAATTAGACAGCAGCACAACGGCCAAAGTTTCATTCATCAACACTTCACTTGTTGCATCAATACTTTTTGTAAGCATTATTTGTTTGGCTGCAATCAGCTCTTCATAATTCGTCAAATGTTTGTTGATTATTGCCGCTATATCAACTTCCCTTGTTTCGATAAATTGCTGATTATCTATTTTGGTTAACAGCAATAAGGATTGGTTTAGTTTAGACAGCCGCCTGACCTCATCATGCATTATTTCAATATCGTTCATTTGAGCTTCTGAAAAATTTTCTGATTGCATCAGCAGCTCCAGTTTTGAATTAACAACAGCCAGCGGTGTTTGAATTTCATGCGAAGCATTTTCGGTAAAGTTTTTTAATGCTTCGTAATCATTAAGCACTCGGTTGCTCATCGTAGTTACAGCATCATTCAACTCATTAAACTCAGTAATAGTGCTGGTTTCAACCCTTATTGCTGATTGGCTGTTGATATTAAAATGCTTCAAAGCAGTTAAGGTATTATTAAATGGATGCCACAGTTTATTTAGCACAAATCTGTTTATAATAAACAAGATCAGTAACAGTAATACTAGCATGGAAAGTGTAAGTGTAACAATCAGTTTTATCAAGTCTTCGGTTTCCTGTTGCGACTTTGAAACTGAAACCTTATAATTTTTTCCTGAAATACTTATTGGAAAAACTAATTGCCGGGAGGTAATGTATTCGCCTTCTGTAGCATTTAAAATATCGACACTGTTTATTTTTCTTGCAGCCGGCAAATCGGTTTGTTCAAAAGAAATTTTTTGATCGCCGTAGTTGGTGGAATCGGGCAGGGACTTATTTGCTTTTATATAATCGGCTATTTCCTGCTCTTCCACTTTTAAATCCCTGTCCAGTTGTTTAACTAAAATAAAGTGTAGCATAAAATAATAACACAATCCACCAATCATAAATACGATAATGGTTGCCAGAATGTTTACCCGGTTATATTTTGTCAATAGTTTCATTGGTCAGTAAATTTATATCCCATACCATAAACCGATTTTATATAATCGGCCTCACCGGCATCCTGTAATTTTTTACGGAGGTTTTTTACATGCGTATAAATAAAATCGAGATTACCACCCATTTCATCTCCCCACAAATGTTCGGCAATGGCATTTTTAGAAATCACCCTTCCTTTATTGCTTACAAAATAAAGTAGCAGATCAAATTCTTTTTTGGTCAGATCTAAATCCAGTTTATTTACAGTGGCTGTTTTTGCCTGAGTATCTATGCTGATGTTGTTGAAATGAATGGTACTGTTTCCACCAAATTGTTTACGCCTTATGATGGCTGCAATCCGGGCATTTAATTCAGAAAGATGAAAGGGTTTGGCCAGGTAATCATCGGCGCCCAGCATGAGTCCTGCTACTTTATCATCAATAGAATTTTTTGCAGAGATGATCAATACAGCATCCATTTTATTGTTTGCTCTTAGCTCTTTCAGTATAGTTAAACCACTGCCGCCTGGTAATGTAATATCAAGCAAGATGCAATCATAATCGTATAGCTCTGTCTTTTCAATGGCTGTATTAAAATTGGTAGCTGTTTCACAAATATAATCCTGCGCCTTTAGGTAGCTGGCAATACTATCGCTTAATGATTTTTCATCTTCTATGATCAGAATTTTCAAAAAATAAAGTTTACAGCAAAGTACGAAATGAATTTTGAAGAGAAATTGAAGTAACAGGTATGATTTAAAAGCAGATTAATAATTCAAAAGTTTATTTACCGATTCATCCAACCTGCTATAGGCCATAAAGTTTTTTTCAAGATCTATATTAAAAGGAATGGGTGTATCCAAAGATGATAACGCATCACCGGTGCATCCAATGCATCAAAACAATATTGCTTTTGCTTATAAATCCTTAGCAGGTATTTTTTTTATTTTTCCGTTTTTATCAGATACTACCAGGTAAGCGTTGGTGGCTTTGGTTTCGGCAATAAGGTGTTGGGTTACTTTTTTATGTGCTTTATCAATAGCTTTACTCTCCGTAATGAAATCTTCAGAAAATCCTATATGTGTTTTAACTTTTCCCATAAATCAAAGTTAATGATATTTTCAAATTTATCTCTTTGTCCTTCTGCAATTTTAACAGGAGGAGTTTGGTGGTTTTCATAAATATGCCATCTATCCACCATTTTTATATACTCGAAAAA
>JANPAP010000003.1:0-1983 GCA_031429975.1 Chitinophagaceae bacterium | reverse complement strand
ATTGTATTTGCTGGGGACTAAGAAAAAATGTTTTTCCTGTTGCCGGCAAAATTTTTAAATCGGTATAAAAACTACCGTATAAAGATTTTACCAACCCTTCAAAACCATTAAAAACACTCAATACTAAAATCTGGCAGGCCGTTGCAAATGCAATTACACTAACGGTTACCCAAGAAATGATATTGATGGCATTGGCAGATTTTTTTGCTTTAAAATACCGCCAGGCAAAGGTTAAGTACAAGGCTGATGTTTTTGGAGATTTGTGAACGGGTTGTCAAAAGTCAAAAGTCATTTGCTTTGGAAGTTGCTATTAGCTTTTAGTGTCTTCCTCTTTTTTTATTTTTTCAAAAAGCTCTTCCATTTTAAAAACATAATCGAGTGTATCATCAATAAAGAATTTCAATTCGGGAATGCTTCTTAACTGGTGCCTTACCCGGTTGCCTAATTCTTTGCGGATTTCCTTATATTTTTCTTCGAATTTATGTAAAACTGCTTGGGTATCTTTTACCTGAAACATGCTTAAGTAAACCCTTGCTTCAAAAAGATCGGGGGTGATTTTTACGGTTGAAATTGAAATCATCCCGCCATCCATCATGGTTAATCCCATTTTACGGAATATGTCATTCAGCTCCTCATTTATCAAGCCTGCTACCTGTTTCTGTCTTTTAGTTTCTGTTGTCATGATCTGGTATTTTACGAATTACAAAACTAAGTTGTTTTGACCACTATAATTAAAACCTGTTTAACTCGGTTCTTAATAAAAAAGAGGCTGTCTCATAAATAAACTTTTTGAGAATTTCTTCGGATCCCTAGATGGAGAGACAAAGTCGTTTAAACGAATCTCAGAGCGATTATTTAATTATGAGATAGCCTCTTTTTTATATTAATTTTTATTGGTTAATCGATATTCTCAATAACGCCTGCTATCCCTTGTCCACCGCCAACACATGCTGTTACGATGCCATATTTTTTCTTCAGGCGTTTCATATCGTTGGTAATTTGAATGGTTAATTTGGCGCCAGTACAGCCTAATGGATGACCGAGAGCAATAGCACCACCATTGATATTTACAATTTCAGGATTTAATTTTAAGGCTCTGATTACAGCTAATGATTGTGAAGCAAAGGCTTCATTTAATTCAAACAAATCAATTTGAGATAGATCCATTCCGGCCTGCTTCAATACTTTAGGAACTGCTTCAATGGGGCCGATACCCATTATACGGGGGTGTACGCCGGCACTGGCACAGTTAACCAATCTTGCAATGGGTTTTAAACCTAATTCATTAACCATCTTTTCGCTCATAACAATTACAAATGCAGCGCCATCGCTGGTTTGAGAAGAATTTCCGGCAGTAACACTGCCTCCTAATGCAAAGGCGGGTTTTAATTTTGCCAAACCTTCTGGACTTGTATCACTGCGAACTCCTTCATCGGTATCTACCACATAATTTTTTTGTTTCTTTTTTCCTTTTTCATCCAAATAAACCTGCTCAACTGTGATGGGTAAAATACCCGGTTTAAAAAATCCACTGGTTATAGCATTGCCTGCTTTTACATGACTATTGTAGCTAAATAAATCCTGATCTTCACGGTTTACATTGTATTCTTTTGCTACAGCTTCGGCCGTAAGGCCCATACTTAAATAAAAATCGGGTTCATCTTTTGCAATAGAATATGCCGGAGATGTTTTCCATCCGGCGGTTGGTACCATGCTCATACTTTCTACACCACCAGCAATAATACATTCGGCCATTCCGGTTCTTATTTTTGCCGTGGCCATGGCAATACTTTCCAGTCCGCTGGCACAATAACGGTTAATGGTAATGCCAGGTGCATGAATGCCCACAGCTCTTGCTGCAATGATGCGGCCCACCTGTAAGCCTTGCTCCGCCTCGGGTACAGCATTTCCTACAATTACATCATCTACTCTTTTTGCATCCAGTTGTGGAACCGATGCCAGTAAACCTTTGATAACATCCAC
>JANPAP010000002.1:0-3031 GCA_031429975.1 Chitinophagaceae bacterium | reverse complement strand
CCCAAACTGCCTTGTAACCGATGCTTCTTCCTGTGTAAATTTTTCAAATAGTGATTTCTGAAAATCAGCATCCATCCCAATACCTGTATCCTTTACTGTAATTCGAACAGTTTGATTTGATACAGTTTCAGTAATCATTTCAAATAATAAATCAACACTACCTTTTTCAGTAAATTTTATAGCATTGCTGATAATATTTAAAAGTATTTGATTAATGCGATAAGGATCGCCAATAAAAACGGATGAAAGACCACTGTCGAATATTGAATTGGTTAAAGACAGTCCTTTTTCTTCGGCCTTATGCGATAGTACCTGCATGGCTCTTTTAATTACTTCTTTGGGTTCGAATGCAATTTTTTCAAGGCTTAATTTACCTGCCTCAATTTTTGATAAATCTAAAATGTCGTTGATAATAACCAATAAATTTTCGGAGGCAGAGCTGATGGTATCCAGATAAAAAGTTTGCTTTTTATCTAAGGGTGTTTTTGCTAATTGATTCGACATACCCAAAATTGCATTCATGGGTGTACGTATTTCGTGGCTCATATTTGCCAAAAACAATTCCTTACTTCTGGTTGATTGCTCTGCCTGTTCTCTGGATATGGTGAGTTCCAATTCAAGTTGCTTTTGTGCAGTAATATCCAAATGAATCCCGATAGATCCCACCAATTCGCCATTGTCGTTATACCTTGGGGCACCACTAACCAGCCACCATCTTACCTGCCCTCTTTTATTTTTTACAACTATCTCATAAGCATTTGAAGAACCTTTTCTGCTGGCCTCATTCTTTCGTTCCATCAGCTCAATATTTTCGCCTTTGGCAAAAATTTGTGCTGCCCTTTTTCCCAATATTTCTTCTAACTGGTAACCACACATTTCGCAAAAACACTGGTTGGCAAAAATGATGTTTTCAGCCGAATCCACTTCCAGTAATCCCAGGTTCATATTGTCGATAATACTCCGGTATTTTTGTTCTCTTATTTGCAAAGTGTTTTCGGCATTTTTTTCGGCAGTAACATCTGTAAACTTCCACAAATGCCCTTTAAAATTATCATCGTTACTAAAAGGGATATAGTCTCTCCGCAATATTTTGCCGTCTTTCATTTCTAAAATATCATTCATCACCGGCTTTTGAAATTCCAAAGTACTCAATCGCTTTTCTACATAATATTCGGGGTCTTTAAACAAATGTTTTTTCTCTTCTGCAAATCCCGAACAATCTTTTCCTTTTAATTCATCAGGAGATAAATCAAAATCAAACATTTCGCAAAACAATTCATTGGTTAAAGTGATATGATTAAATTCATCTTCAACCATTATTCCAGTTTGTAAATTTGTAATTAACGACACTAATTTACTTTCTGATTCATTCAGTTTATTATCACTTATTTTCCGATCGGAAATATCCTGCATAACGGCAGAATAAATTTTTGATTTATTAATTGTATTGTATGAAAACGTTGCAGAAAAAGAACGCCAGATAATCCCTTTTGCCGGAAGTATCATTCTTGATTCAACGTAAAAACTATCATTTGTTTGAGATGATTTTTCAATGATTGCCACCAGTGCTTCTATATCATCGGGATGTACAAACTGCGTAATTTTTAAATACCCGGATGATTTGATACCAAATATTCTTTCAATTGAAGGACTTGAATAAATACATTCATGAGAGCCATCTTCATAAATTTCAAACTCCAATAATACCGCTGGAATGTTTTCCGAAATACGCTCCAGCTTAGGTTTATGTTGGTTTGATGCAACCGTAAAATCATCATCTGATTTTATTCCATGCAATTTTTCAACGCTCAAATTTATCTCACCCGAAATTTTATTATTCAAAATTGCTTTCAATGTCTTCTCATTATCCTGCTGTAGGTTTACCCTTTTCATTTCCCAATGCTTATCGGTATTTTTTGGCATAACTTATTCTTTAAAAAATCAATTGAAACAGTTGCTTTTCAAGTACAATAAAAAAGCTACATTAAAATTTCTTTTTGTTGTATCATTTTATAAATAGTAGACTTTCCAATGTCTAATTTTTCGGCAACGGTTATCACGTCATCATCATACTTATTTAAAAAGTGCTTGATGATATCGCAGGTATACTGCCGCAAAGATTTTTGCTCCAATGTAAAAATCTCTTCCGATTTTGTTGAATTGAAAGTGATGTCTTCCGAATTTATTTCTCCATCCGTACACATTACAGCAGCCAACTCCACAATGGCTTTTAACTCCCGAATGTTACCAGGAAAATAATAACTCATCAATTTTTCTTTTGCATTGGCGGATAGTGTTACGCAACCCAATTTGTTATCTTTTGCAAATTCATCAATAAAATGTTTTGCTAAAATCAACACATCATTTCCTCTTTCACGCAAGGGCGGTAACTCAATGGGCATACCAATAATGCGGTAATACAAATCTTCTCTGAAGCTGCCTTTCTTAACTTCTTCGGCCAGGTTTTTATGGGTTGCTACAATTAACCGGATATCCAGTTTAACCGTTTCATTTCCGCCAACTCTTATTATTTCTCTTTCTTGTAATACTCTTAATATTTTACTTTGCAGGCTCAGGTCGAGTTCGGCAATTTCATCTAAAAAAATGGTGCCGCCGTTTGCTTCTTCAAATTTTCCTGCTTTACGGGCAACAGCTCCGGTAAATGCGCCTTTTTCGTGACCAAATAATTCGCTTTCCACCAGTTCTTTTGGTATGGCAGCCATGTTAACTGCTACAAAAGGTTTTTTCTTTCGGTCGCTGTTATAATGAATTGCTTTTGAAACCACTTCTTTACCCGTTCCTGTTTCGCCAGTGATGGATACATTGATATTTGTTTTGGTGGCTTTCTCCATCAATGCAAATATTTTATTCAATGCAGGGCTGTTGCCTTTTATACTTTTTTCAAAAGCATATTTTTGGCCCAGTTCTTCCTTTAAATGTTCTACTTCTTTTTTAAGGTTGCCCATTTTGCGGATGCGTATTACCGCATTCCACAACATGTCTTTTGTATTATCATCCTTTACTAAGTAAT
>JANPAP010000001.1:0-1555 GCA_031429975.1 Chitinophagaceae bacterium | reverse complement strand
AGCAATAAATTTATAAGGATTCGTTGAGTTGTCGATAACAATCCAATAATCGCAAATATCGATAAAAACGTTTGTTAAGTTTACCAGCTCCGTTGCAGCCTGCTATTATGAAAATATTTGGCACTTCTTATTAATTTCAGATAATAATACAAATATCAATTTTAAACGAGCTGGTAAACTTAACAAACGTATTTATCGATATTTGCGATTATTGGATTGTTATCGACAACTCAACGAATCCTTATAAATTTATTGCTGAAGGCACTTTAAATATTCCAGTAACAATTTATGAAAACGAAATTTGGAGCAAAATTAAAACTATGAATTATGAAAAATAAAATACTGGAAAACGCAGACATAAAGGAAAGAATAAAGAAGGGTTTAGACATGACATTTGAAAAATTACTCAAAGCAAATTGCCAAACAAATGGCATCTTCGTACTTTCTCAAAATGGAATCATAAAGAAAGTAAAGGCTTCTGACTTAAATGCATATAAATGATAAAGTATTAATTAAAATTAAAAAGTACAATAGGGGTGCATAACTTTATTAGCCATGCATTGCTTGCAAAAAGCCTGTTTTCTTTGTAAGTTTAAGTATTAAATCTTAACACCATGAAAAAGGTAATTATCTCAGGTTTAGTTATGGCCGTTGTTTTTGCAGCCTGCCACAGTAGTGAAAAAACAGTATCTTTTAAAGTAATTAGAGTAAACAAAGATACCCTGATGACCAAAAGGGCTCACACTTTAAGGACGGTTGGTGAAATCTTTGTTATTAAGAATCACAATTTAAAAGAGGGCGACACACTTAGTATGATCTCTACAAGGGATTTGAGTAAAGTGAATGTTGGAAATATGGGGAGCTTCTATCCATTTTAGGGTTTTATCCGTACTCCTTTTTTTGATTCCTTTTTTAATTTAAACATTTCCACAAATATATTGCAGGCAGTAAGTAACTGGGTTGAATTGAAAAAATCTGAATTCAATTTTCCTGTTTGGTAAAAATTTCTTTCTTCACTTTTCCCAAAGGCCGTCAAAGGTTTGGTGGTTCTCTGTTTTCCATTTGTGGCTGAAGGCTTTTATCTTTTCTTCTCTGTCAGTTTTTGTAAGGTTAAAAAATGCGGTGATGGTTTCTTTGTCATTTTGCAAAGCAGTGTTATTGTATAATTCTTTTAGCTCCTGCTCCCGCCTGATATTACTGTGGGCCATTCCTTTTTCTAATTCTTCTCTCAGCATCACCCGTTCATCATAAGTACCGGCAGGCAACAATGTTTTTGCAATCACGGGCACAATATTCCAGAAGATGTTATTATCAGAAGATATTTTAAAGGGCTAGTAAACTTAACAAACGTATTTATCGATATTTGCGATTATTGGATTGTTATCGACAACTCAACGAATCCTTATAAATTTATTGCTGAAGGCGCTTTAAATATTCCAGTAACAATTTATACTCCGAGGTCGGTGTCCTCACCGACCTGTTTTTACTAATTGAAAAATATATGCCGATAAAATTATCCTGATTAGGTCGGTGAAGACACCGACCTCGGGGGAAA